>JABFYB010000337.1 GCA_013361475.1 Hamadaea sp. | reverse complement strand
GCGCCGATCGCCAGGATGGAACCTAGCGCCAAGCTTGCGACCACACCCGCACGCAGCAAGAAGGCCCGTCGTCGGTGTGTTGCCACGGTCACCCGCCCTTTCCTTCCACTCCCCCCGCGGACGCGCAACGGCCCGTTAGATGCGCACCGCTCGCCACTATGCCTTGTCCGACCAAGGTTCCGCGACCCAGGGGAGGGGCCAATCATGGTTGACCAGAGTCGTATCGTCCAGTCATGTCCGTACAGCGTGATAAATCCCAGGCGCTCGTGACCGCGCTTTCCTGCATCGATGCAGATCAGGAGCCAGAGCGGACGACCCTGCGTGACGCCGTTCGGTTCATTCTGGGCGTACTTTCAGATCGAGAACCGGGACGATCGGTGGAAGTACGGGTTCCTCCGTTCGGCGCGGTGCAGTGCATCGAGGGACCTCGGCATACCCGGGGCACGCCGCCGAACGTTGTGGAGATGGATGGAGTCACCTTCGTCAAAGTAGCGACGGGACGGCTTGCCTGGGCCGACGGCGTGGCGGACGGACGCATTGCGGCTAGCGGCATTCGGGCCGATTTGTCGCCGTTCCTACCGATTGTCTGAGTCGTTCGCTCTTTCCCGGATCTGCAAACTCTGCCAGAATCAGCAGAGGCGCGCTTCACGTCGGACTATCACGGAAAGCACCCGTAAGGTGGCTTTCCGTGAAGGCCCCCGAGTCGCGTACACTGTCTCGCGACGGCAGACTGAGCTTCACCAGAGCTTCAGGCCCTTCAGACACTCACGAAGACCACCGATCAGCGACATCGAGCACTAGGTTGGGAGCAGCAGGGTGCCCCGAGGCGACGGCCGGTTGAGCCACGAACTCGACCCCTACCGGCCAGGCCCGCAGGACGCGTGTGGCGTCTTCGGAGTCTGGGCGCCGGGCGAGGAGGTGGCCAAGCTCACCTACTTCGGGCTCTACGCCCTGCAGCATCGTGGCCAGGAGGCGGCGGGCATCGCGGTCAGCGACGGCACCGGTGTCGTGGTCTACAAGGATCTCGGCCTGGTCGCCCAGGTCTTCGACGAGCCGACGCTGGCGAGCCTGCGCGGCCATCTGGCCATCGGGCACGCGCGCTACTCGACCACCGGTGGTTCCACCTGGGAGAACGCGCAGCCGACGATCAAGGCCACCAAGCTCGGCACCACGCTCGCCTTGGCGCACAACGGCAATCTCGTGAACTCGGCCGATCTCGCCGCGCAGATCCGCGACCTCGGGCTCGACGTCGACGGTTCCACTAGCGACACCGCCCTGGTCACCACGCTGCTGGCGGCCACGCCCGACCTCAGCGTCGAGGCCGCCGCGATGCAGGTGCTGCCCGGCGTCAAGGGCGCCTTCAGCTTCGTCTTCATGGACGAGAACACGTTGTACGCGGCTCGCGACCGCAACGGCGTACGCCCGCTCGTGCTGGGCCGCCTGGAGCGGGGCTGGGTCGTCGCGAGCGAGGCCGCCGCGCTGGACATCGTCGGCGCCAGCGTCGTCCGCGAGGTCGAGCCCGGTGAGCTGATCGCGATCGACGAGAACGGTCTGCGGTCCTCCCGGTTCGCCAACCCGGACCCCAAGGGCTGCCTGTTCGAATACGTCTACCTCGCCCGCCCCGACGCCACGATCTCCGGCCGCAACGTCTACGCGGCGCGGACCGAGATCGGCCGGCAGTTGGCCCGGGAGCACCCGGTGGAGGCGGATCTCGTCATCCCCAGCCCGGAGTCGGGCACGCCCGCCGCCATCGGATACGCCGAGGAGTCCGGCATTCCTTACGGCATGGGCCTTGTGAAGAACGCCTACGTCGGCCGGACCTTCATCCAGCCGTCGCAGACCATCCGTCAGCTGGGCATCCGGCTGAAGCTCAACCCGTTGCGCGAGGTCATCCGCGGCAAGCGGATCGTCGTCGTCGACGACTCGATCGTGCGGGGCAACACGCAGCGCGCCATCGTGCGGATGCTGCGTGAGGCCGGCGCCATCGAGGTGCACGTGCGTATCTCCTCCCCGCCGGTGAAGTGGCCTTGCTTCTACGGCATCGATTTCGCCGACCGGGCCGAACTGCTGGCCAACGGTCTGGACAACGAGGGCATCCGTCGCGCCATCGGCGCCGACTCCCTCGGCTACGTATCGCTGAACGGTCTCATCGCCGCCACCGAGCAGCCGGCCAACCGCTTGTGCCGGGCCTGCTTCGACGGCCAGTACCCGATTGATCTGCCCGCCGGTGATCTGATCGGAAAGCATGTGCTCGAGTCGGTCGGCCGTCGTGTGGACGAGTCCGGCCGCCCCGAGCAGCGGGACCAGTCCGATGACGGGCCGTCCCGGAACGAGGACCCGGCGGCCCTGGAACGCGCCGGAGCCTGAGCACGCGGCCGTCGCTGCAGCCGCGAGAGAACAAAGGGGAGTACCACCGTGACGCACGTAGCCGAGCGCCCAGCCACCGACGGCGCGGGCGGCCGTCAACTCTGGAACGCTGAGAACGGCAACGGCCGTACGCGCCAGGCGACCTACGCGGACGCCGGCGTCTCCATCCACGCCGGTGACCAGGCGGTGGAGCTGCTCAAGTCGAAGGTGCAGCGGACCCACCGGCCGGAGGTGCTGGGCGGGCTGGGCGGCTTCTCCGGCCTGTTCCGCCTCGACGTCACGAAGTACAAGAAGCCGGTGCTGGCGTCCTCGACCGACGGCGTCGGGACCAAGCTCGTGATCGCCCAGCAGATGGACATCCACGACACGGTCGGCATCGACCTCGTCGCCATGGTCGTGGACGACCTGGTGGCGTGCGGCGCCGAACCGCTCTTCCTGCTGGACTACATCGCCTGTGGCGAGGTCGTTCCCGACCGGGTCGCCGAGATCGGCGCGGGCATCGCCGACGGCTGCCGCACTGCCGGCTGTGCGCTGCTCGGCGGAGAGACGGCCGAGCACCCGGGCGTGATGAAGGCCCACGAGTACGACCTTTCCGCCAACGGCGTGGGCGTCGTGGAGGAGGACGAGATCCTCAGCCGCGAACGCGTACAGCTGGGCGACGTGGTCATCGCGATGCGGTCGTCGGGCCTGCACTCCAACGGCTACTCGCTGGTCCGTCACGTCCTGATGGGGCAGGGCCGGCTCCGGCTGAGCAGCGTCATCGAGGACCTCGGCGTGAACCACACGCTGGGCGAGGAACTGCTCACCCCCACCAAGATCTACGCCCAGGACTGCCTCACCCTGATCGCCGAGTGCGAGGTGCACGCGCTGGCGCACGTCACGGGCGGCGGCATCCCGGGCAACCTCAACCGGGTGCTGCCGGACACGATGGACGCCATCGTGGACCGCTCGACGTGGCGGCCGCAGCCGATCTTCGACCTCGTGCAGAGCCGGGGCCGGATCGAGCAGCCCGAGATGGAGTCGACCTTCAACATGGGCGTCGGCATGTTCGCCGTCGTCGCCGCGAACGACGCCGACCGGGCGATGGCGCTGCTCACCGCGCGCGGCGTCGAGGCCTGGTCGGTCGGCGAGGTCGTCGAGGGCGAGGGCAACGTCCGGATGCTCGGCTCGCACACGCGCGGCTGACGTAAAGCGGGCTCCCCAGTCTGGCGTCCATGCGCCAGACTGGGCGCAGCGGCAACCGCGGGGAGGTGGCGATGGCCTCCGTACACCGGTTCACCGGCATGCGGGGCATCGCCCCGGTGCCCTCATACGTGATCCTGCAGCCCACGACGCTGTGCAATTTGGACTGCGCCTACTGCTATCTGCCGTGGCGCAAGGAAGACCGGCGGATGGCTCCGTCCGTCGCCGAGTCCGTGGCACAGACGGTCAACGCGTGGGCGGCCGACGCCCGGCGGTTCTCCGTGGTGTGGCACGGCGGCGAGCCCACGGCGACGGGACGCGAACGTCTCGTCGACCTCATAGCACCGTTCCAGGGCGTCGAACACCATCTCCAAACCAACGCCACGCTCGTCGACGACGAGTGGTGCGAGTTCTTCCGGGCGTACGACATCCACATCGGACTCAGTGTCGACGGCCCGCGGCACCTCACCGCGCAGCGCGTCGACCGGGCCGGCCGGGAGGCGTACCAGCAGATCATGCGCGGAGCCGACGCCTTGCGACGGCACGGCCTGCCGTTCGCGGCCCTGTGCGTGGTCTCCGACCCGACCCCGGCGCTCGCGCGCGAGCTGTACCCGTTCTTCCGTGAGCTGGGCTGTTACGCCCTGGGCATCAACATCGAGGAGCGCGAGGGCGTCAACACCCGCAGCAACGCCCACGCCGAGGAGGACGTCCGCGGTTTCTGGGCGGAACTCACCGCGGCCTGGCGGGCCGACCCCGCCATCGAGCTGCGCGACATCGAGTTCGCCATCCGGTACGCCGGAGCGCTGCGCCGCGGCGAGGCGGACGAAGTCCTCCCGCGCCAGGTGGATCCGATCCCGACGATTGCCTACGACGGCTCGGTCGTGCTGGTCTCCCCGGAGCTGGCCGGTTTCAGCAGCCCGCAGTACGGCGACTTCAGCAGCGGCAACGTGACGAGTACGCCGCTGGCCGAGATCGTCGCCCACGCCACGGAATCCCGCTGGATCAGCGAGTACCTGCAAGGCGTGGAAGCCTGCCGGGACAGCTGCGCCTACTTCGGGTTCTGTGGCGGTGGCCATGCCGCCAACCGATACTTCGAGCACGGCCGGTTCGACACGACCGTCACGGAGCACTGCCGCAACAGCAAGATCCGCCTGATG
>JABFYB010000292.1 GCA_013361475.1 Hamadaea sp. | reverse complement strand
GCGGTCGTGCCGTCGACGGCGACGGACTCCACCATGCCCAGATCGGTGATCGGGCGGCGGATCTCGGGGTCGTTGACGGTGGCCAGAGCGGCAGTGATCGCATCGGCGAGCGTCGTGGCAGGCGCGGACATGCGTCCCATGCTACGTCCGGCGAACCGGCGTACCGAGGGTGCCGCCACGCGGTGTGACAGATCACCCGGGCAACCGCGACGAGGTCCTGCGGATCTCGGCCCGGCGAGGTCGAGCTCAGGGAAGGGAGCCGGCTTCGACGAGGCGGGCGAACTTGCGTAGCGCACGTTTGAAGCCGACCTTCGAGCCGGGCCAGAGCAACGGCCACACGGCTTTGCCGACCACGCCGCCGGGGAGCTGGAACCATTCGTGCCAGACGACCTGCGTACGGTCGCCGGCCATCGGGGTGCATCGCAGCACGCCCGGTCCGCGCAGGATCTTGCCGCAGTGGACGACCCGTAGCTCGTAGGGCGCGTCGACCTTCTCCACGCGCATCTCGTCCTTGATCACCGCCGGTCCGGCTTGCGTGATCGCCTCGATCAGGCTGCCTTCGCCGCCGTCGCCTTCGACCACGCGTACGGTCGTGAACGGGATCCAGTCGCCTTGGCGTTCCCAGGCGAGGAACGCGGCGAAGACGCGTTCGGCCGGGGCGTCGACGATGACCGTCGCGGTGACTTCGCCGGTGCCCGGTTCGGCAGGCGTCGGCGGTTGAGCCTCCGAGGTCACCCTCGGGTCACCACCCGGTCGCCGTCGTCGGCGTCGGAGTCGGCCGGCTTGTCGTCGGTCTTCTCCGCGACCGGCCCGTCGGTCGGATGGTCGGTCTCGTCTTCCTTCGCCTCGTCCGAGGCCGTAGCGGAAGCCTCGGCCGATTCCGGCGTCGACGCCTCGGCCTTCTCCTCGGCCGCCGGCCACGGTGCGAACGGACCGTCCGGCACCTCGTCGAAGTCGATCTCGGGCTGCGTCTGCTTGGCCTCCTCGGCCGGCTCCGGCTTGTCGGCGGGCTCGTCGATCGCCGGGCCGCTCTCAGTCACGGTGCCGTCGATCAGCGCGGGCGGCGTCTCGGGCTCCGGCTCGCTCGACGCGGCCAGGCGCGCCGCCTGCAGGGCGTCGGCGTCTTCGACCCGGCCGTCGCGCAGCGCCTCGACCTCCGCGGCCAGGACGTTGATCAGTTCGTCCTTATAACCGATGTCGTACGCCACGCGCTTGAGCGCCCGGTCGACCTGATCCATCCGGTATCCGCGGAGGCCGACATCGAATGTCACCTTCGCGACATCCTGCTCGACGAGCGGGCGGCTACCGGGCAGCGGACGCCCGCGGCCGTCCGGCTCCACTCCGGCCATTCCGGGGTCACCCCCGCTGACCAGCACCATCACGCCGAAGACGACGGCACCGACGGTGAGGGCGACGACGAGCAGAAGCAGGACTTGAGCCATGCCTGCGATCGTGGCACGAACCCGGGTCAGAAAGCGACCCTGCCACCCGAATTCTCAGGTGTCACTCCCACACCAGAACGCGCTTGCGCCACGCGTACAACAGACCGAGCGCGAGGACCGCGACGAAGATGGCCATCTCGATCACGGTGGTGAGTCCCTGCCGCAGGTAGACCACGGCCCAGGGGAACAGGAAGACGGCCTCGACCGCGAAGAGCAGATAGAGGTACGCGTAGAGGTAGTAGCGAATGTGCACCTGCGCCCAGCCGCCGCCGACCGGGTCGAGTCCGCATTCGTACGTGTCGAACTTTCCGGCACCGTTCGCCGGATTCGCCGGGCGCAGCAGCCGGTTCGCCCCGAAAGCAATCACGAAGAAGACCACCGCCACCGCGACCAGCAGTCCCAGGGTCGCGTACGAGCCGAGGTAGCCATCCACGTGCGCAGCATAACCCCCTTGTCCACAGGGTGGGCCTGGCGCACCGGCCGATGAAGTGTCAGCGTGGTAAGCGACGTACGCTTTCCCGGTAGTACAGGACGACCCGTCCGTCAGGAGGACGCAGGTGGCCAAGGAGACGCAGCAGCTCGATCGCGTCGTGATCCGGTTCGCCGGTGACTCGGGCGACGGCATGCAGTTGACCGGCGACAGATTCACCTCGGAGACCGCGCAGCTCGGCAACGACATCTCGACGTTGCCCAACTTCCCCGCGGAGATCCGGGCGCCGGCCGGCACCCTGCCCGGCGTCTCCAGCTTCCAGGTGCACTTCGCCGACTTCGACATCCTCACTCCGGGTGACGCGCCGAACGTGCTGGTCGCGATGAACCCGGCGGCGTTGAAGGCCAACCTGGCCGACCTGCCGCGCGGCGCGACGATCATCGTCAACACCGACGAGTTCACCAAGCGCAACCTGCAGAAGGTCGGCTACGCGGCGTCGCCGTTGGAGGACGGGTCGCTGTCGTCGTACCACGTGCACCCGGTCGCGCTGACCAGCATGACGGTCGGCGCCCTCGCGGAGCACCCGATCAGCAAGAAGGACGCCGAGCGGGCCAAGAACATGTTCGCCCTCGGCATGCTGAGCTGGCTCTACTCCCGGCCGCACGAGTCCACCCTGCAGTTCCTGCGCAAGAAGTTCGCCGCCCGGCCGGAGCTGGTCAACGCGAACATCGCCGCCTTCGAGGCGGGCTGGTCGTTCGGCGAGACCACCGAGGCGTTCGCGGTCCGCTACGAGGTCAAGCCCGCGAAGATGCACGCCGGGCGTTACCGGAACATCACCGGCAACACCGCACTGGCCCTGGGCATCGTGGCCGCCGGCGTACGCGCGAAACTGCCGGTCGTGCTGGGGGCGTACCCGATCACGCCGGCCTCGGACATCCTGCACGAGTTGAGCAAGCACAAGAAGTTCGGCGTGACCACGGTGCAGGCCGAGGACGAGATCGCGGCGGCCGGCATCGCCCTCGGCGCGTCCTACGGCGGTGCGCTGGGCGTCACCACGACGAGTGGTCCTGGTGTCGCGCTCAAGAGCGAGACGATCTCCCTGGGCCTCATGCTGGAGCTGCCGCTGGTCGTCGTCGACGTGCAGCGGGCCGGGCCGTCCACCGGCATGCCGACCAAGACCGAGCAGGCCGACCTGAACATGGCGCTCTACGGACGGCACGGCGAGGCGCCGGTGGCCGTGATCGCGCCGCGCTCCCCCGCCGACTGCTTCGACGCGGCGATGGAGGCGTGCCGGATCGCGCTCACCTACCGGACGCCGGTGCTGCTGCTGTCCGACGGCTACATCGCCAACGGTTCGGAGCCGTGGCTGCTGCCGGAGGTCGCGAGCCTGCCCGACCTGCGGGTGGAGTTCGCGACGGAGCCGAACGGCGAGGACGGCAAATTCCTGCCTTATCTGCGCGACCCGCAGACGCTGGCCCGCCCGTGGGCCGTCCCCGGTACGCCGGGACTGGAGCACCGCATCGGCGGTCTGGAGAAGCGCGACATCACCGGGGACATCTCCTACGACCCGGAGAACCACGACTTCATGGTGCGTACGCGAGCCGCCCGGATCGAGGCGATCGAGGTGCCGGACCTGACCGTGGAGGACCCCTCCGGTCAGGCGAAGGTGCTCGTGCTCGGCTGGGGTTCGACGTTCGGCCCGATCGGCGCCGCCTGCCGGGATCTTCGCCAACGCGGGCTGGCCGTCGCCCAGGCGCACCTACGGCACCTCAACCCGATGCCGGCCAACCTCGGCGAGGTGCTCAAGGCGTACGACCGGGTCGTGATCCCCGAGATGAACCTGGGCCAGCTGGCCCAGGTGATCCGCGGTCGCTATCTGATCGACGTGGTCGCGTACAACCAGGTCCGCGGGCTGCCGTTCACGTCCGCCGAGCTGGCCTCGATGCTGGAGGAGGTCGTCAAGAATGTCTAGCGTCCCGGTGCAGTTGACCGCCAAGGACTTCAAGTCCGACCAGGAGGTGCGCTGGTGCCCGGGCTGCGGTGACTACGCCATCCTCGCGGCGATGCAGGGCTTCCTGCCGGAGCTGGGCATCCCGCGTGAGCGAACCGTCTTCGTCTCCGGCATCGGCTGCTCCTCGCGGTTCCCGTACTACCTGAACACCTACGGCATGCACTCGATCCACGGGCGCGCCCCGGCGATCGCGACCGGCCTGTCGGTGTCGCGCCCGGACCTCAGCGTCTGGGTCGTGACCGGTGACGGCGACGCGCTCTCGATCGGCGGCAACCACCTGATCCACGCGCTGCGCCGCAACGTGAACCTGAAGATCCTGCTGTTCAACAACCGGATCTACGGCCTGACGAAGGGGCAGTACTCGCCCACCTCCGAGGTCGGCAAGATCACCAAGTCGACGCCGTTCGGTTCGGCCGACGCGCCGTTCAACCCGATCTCGCTGGCGCTCGGCGCGGAGGCGACCTTCGTCGCACGGACCATCGACTCCGATCGCAAGCACCTCCAGTCGGTGCTGCGGGCGGCGGCCGAGCACGACGGTTCCGCGTTCGTCGAGATCTACCAGAACTGCAACATCTTCAACGACGGCGCGTTCGACGTGCTCAAGTCGCCGGAGACGCGCGACGACTTCGTGATGCCGCTGGAGCACGGTCAGCCGATAACGTTCGGCAAGGATCGGGAGTGGTGCGTTGTGCACCCGCCCGGCGGCTTCGGCCTCGAAGTCCGACGCACGTCCGACGTCGATCCCACGGAAATCGTCGTCCACGATGCCACGGTGGCCGAGCCGGCGTACGCCTTCGCGCTGTCCCGCCTGCCAGGCCTGGACCTGCGGCACACCCCGATCGGCGTCTTCCGTTCGGTCAGCCGCCCGACCTACGACGAGGTGGTCGTCGGACAGGTCGCGACCGCGCAGGCGAAGGCCGAGGGTACGCCCGAGGACCAGCTCTCCGCGCTGCTCAACGCCGGGGACACCTGGACCATCTAGCCGTCCGGGGCTGGATCAGGGTTCTCGGTCGAATCTTGGGTCAAGATTCGACCTGGAACCCTGATCCAGCCCCGAAACGCGTCAGGACAGGACGAGGCGTACGGCGAACTGCCCGTAACCGAGACGCCGGAACGTGTTCGCCATCGGCACGTTGCCGAGGTCGGTGTCGGCCGCGATCCGCTCGGCCCCGAGGTCGGCCAGGTCGGCCGTGATCTCGGCGAGCAGGTCGGCGGCGTATCCGTGGCCGCGGTGTTCTGGGACGACGCCGAGGAAGCCGACGACCGGTCCGCCGTTGTTGCGCGACGGGATGGCGAAGCCGACCAGGTCACCGGCGTTGTCGTAGGCGAGCTTCCACCAGCTCCGCTCGCCCGGCATCTCGTGGTAGGTCTCCAGCTCCTCCTGGGCGTACCCGGCGAGCCCGGCGCGGGCGATCGTGTCGTGCGTGTTGCCGTCGAGGCTGCCCGCCGCGACTCGCTGGAAGACGTCCAGGAATGCCTGGTCGTCCGGCTCCGCCCGGAACGTCAGCCGGGTCGAGCGATCCGGCACCGGAGTGTCGGACAGCCACTCGAACCGCAGTCGCTCGAGCTCGTTCGTCATTCCGGCGGCCTTCGCGGCGGCGAGCCGGGGCTCCAACGCCGCCCGAATCGGGGCGTCGTCGCGCCAGCCCGGGGGCAGGAAGATGTGGTACGACGGTGGCTCGCTGTCGGCCGACGCCGTCGAGGTCACCTGCTGGATCAGCTGCGTCCACAGGGCGACGGAATCCGTTCGGTCCGGCAGTGCGTACAAGCCGTCGAGCGCGATCGGCCCGGACGCGCCGGGAAAGCTCCACCAGACGGCCGCCGCGACCAGGCGGTCGCCCTCTTCCGCGACCCACGTGTGTTCGTGGCGGTATTGGCCGTTGGCGAGAAACTCGGTGAACCGCTCAGGGTGAGCCGTGTTGACGGACTTGTCACTGAGCAGGGTGAGGAGCTGGTCGAGGTCGGCCTCGACCGAGGTACGGATGTGCAAGATTCCTCCACTGTGGGAGGCGCGCCGGAGACCGCGATCAGAGTGCGGTGCCCTTCGGGGCCCGACGCGCCAAGGTAACGGTACGCATCGCGACCTCCTCTCTGCGCTCGACGTCGCGGCGTGAACGACCGCGACAGGCTACGGCAGCAGACATTAGATGACCTTGGTCGTCACCGTCAAGGGATCTAGACCGGACCCCGGCCCGGGCTTACATTGCTAATCACCAATGCACACCACCCACCTACACCCCCGAGGTGACGTGATGTCCCGTACCCGCCTGGCCCGGTGGGCCACTCCCCTCCTCAGCGTCCTGATCGTCCTCGGCATCGCCGCGCCCGCGGCGGCGGCCACCTTCGAGCAGAAGGTCGCCGTCGTGACCAGCTTCACCCAGGACTCGCTCTCGAGTTACAACTCCTGGTTGTCCGCGCGGAACAACCAGGGCGCCTGGGCGGACTACGACCTCGACTGGTCGACCGACCTCTGCTCCAGCTCGCCGGACAACCCGCTCGGCTTCGACTTCAAGCTGTCGTGCGCCCGCCACGACTTCGGCTACCGCAACAACAAGCGGCTCGGGATCTTCACCTCGACCGTGAAGGCGCGGGTGGACCTCGCCTTCTACAACGACCTCAAGCGCAAGTGCGCCACCTACAACTGGGCGGTCCGCCCGGCCTGCTACAGCCTGGCCTGGACGTACTACGAGGCCGTGAAGAACTTCGGCTCGCTCGCCGCAGTGTCGCAGGCCGACCTCGACAAGGCGGCCAAGATGAAGGCCGACGCCCTCGCGAAGACCTCGTCGCGCGCGCAGCGGTGACCCCCGCCCGCCGCGTCGATCAGGAGCTTTCGGGCTGCGACACTCCGTCGAGCAGCACCGTCAGCTCGTGGTCGACGCGGCGCGGCGCCTCGATGTCGAGCGCCAGCGACGACGCGTCCTCCAGGCTCATGGTGGAACCGCGCGCCCAGGCCGCGTCGAAGGCCGCGTCACCCAGGGCCCCGCGGCTGACCGCCTGCTGCGCGGTCCAGTAGGCGCCGAAGATCCCCGGCCCGCGGCACAACCGGGCCTTCGCGGCGGCGGCGGCGCCGAACAGGGTCGCGGCCATTTCATGATCACCACCGAGTACGCAGCGCGCCGCCATCGCGTTCACCGCCACGCACGCCCGCGAGTGGAAGCCGTAGGACATCCGGGATCGCAGGGCGATGGACAGGTGATCGTGCGCCGCGACCAGGTCTCGGCGGCCCAGCGCCGCCATGCCCAGAAGCAGGTCCACTGTGCGGCGACCGCGCTCGGCCGGTCGCAGCGCCTCGACCGGGCGGGCCGTCGCGAGCAGCTCCGCCGCTTCGGAATACGCCCCGCGCAGCCACAGGAGTTCGGCGAGGTTGTAGATGGCGAAGAGGGCGTCGGCGGTCACCTCGCGCGGACCGGCCCAGCTCAGCAGATCCCGGCAGAGCTGCTCCGCCTCGGCCGCCTTGCCCAGGGAGACGAGCGGGCCGGGCTGACCGGCCAGCACCCGCGCGACCGTCCCGGCGTCCCCGCTACGCCGGGCGGCGACCTCGGCGCGCTGGGCGAAGCGGATCTCCTCGCTGGTCTCCCCGTCGGCACAGGCGTGCATCGAGTGGGAGTAGTACACGAGGGCCAGCTCGCGGTCGGGAACGTGTTCCCCGGTCTCGGCCAGGCGGGAGTACAGCCGGAAATGCCAGAGCCGGCCCTCGCGGGCCAGCCCTCGTTCGCGCCACCACTGGTCGAGTCCACTTGCGATCCGCAGGCCGAGGCGCGCGCTGCCACCGGTGACACACCACCTCAGCGCGGCACGCAGCTCCCCGGCCAGTGGGTCGAGGGAGTACATCGACAGCGTCACCGGGCGGCCGTCGGCGCCCTGCTGCGCCCGTTCGAGGCGGTGCAGCGCCCAGCGAAGGTGGCGGTCGCGGACGGCCCGCTCCTCGCCTTCCGCCGTGAGGCACCGAGCCGCGAACGCTCGGATCGGGTCGAGCATCCGGTACTCCGACCGGCCGGTGTCCCGTCCGACCTGCAGCAACGACTTGTCGACCAGGGTGGCCAGCGTGTCCAGCGGGTCGCCGTCCACCCACCACTCCACGGTCTGCAGGTCGACCGGGCCGGCGAAGACAGACAGCCCTCGGAGCAGCGCGGCGGCCGCCGGCGGCAGGGTGCGATAGGACCACTCCACAGTGGCCTGCAGCGTCGCGTGGCGACCACTCGGCTCGCCCAACGCCATTGCGGTGCCGTCGATCGCGCCCAGCGGATCGGGCGCCTTGCCGTCCAGCTCGTTCTCCAGCCGGTCGGCCAGTTCGCCCGCGGACAGTACGCGCAACCGCGCGGCGGCCAGTTCGAGCGCCAGCGGCAGCCCGTCGAGGCGGGTGGCGACCCGGCCCAACGACCGAATCTCCGACTCGGCCGGGACGCGGCCACCGCGCGCCGCGGTCGTGCGCTCGATGAGCAGCGCGACGGCGTCGGCCCGTTCGGCGCCCGGCCCGGGTTCGAGGCCGAGCGGCGGGATCCGCCACACCACCTCCCCCGGTACGCTCAGCGGCTCCCGGCTGGTCGCGAGGACGTGCACACCCCGCCCGGCCGTCAAAAGCTGGGCGATCACCGCGCGTACGCCGGCGAGCTGTGCCTCGCACGTGTCGAGCACCAGCAGCATGCGGCGGTTCGCGGCGTACTCGACGAGGGTGTCGAGCACCGGCTTGCCCGGTTCCGGCCGCAGCCCCAGCGTGTTCATGAGGGTGAAGCCGACCAGGCCGGGATCGCTGATGGTGGCCAGGTCCAGCAGCCACACGCCGTCCGGGAACTGTCCAACCAGGTCACCGGCCACCTCGACGGCGAGCCGCGTCTTGCCGGCGCCGCCCGATCCGACGACCGTCACGAGCCGCTGCCGGGCGACCAGGTCGGACAGATCGGCCCGCTCGGTCGCCCGTCCGACGAAGGGCGTGATCGCCGACGGCAGGTTGTGCGCCGGCGCCTGCGACGTCCGCAGCCGCGGGAAATGCCGGGACAGTCCGGGCGCCACCAACTGGAAGAGCCGCTCGTGACCGTCGAAGCCGCGCAGTTTGTGCAGGCCCAGGTCCAGCAGCCAGGTCTCGTCCGGCAGTTGACGCGTACGCGTGGCGGTCGCCTCGGACAACAGGATCTGCCCACCGTGTGCGGCGTTGGCGACGCGGGCCGCCCGATGCACTTCGGCGCTCGCGTACTCGCCGGCGTGGGGCTGGGCGAAGCCGGTGTGTAGTCCCATCCGGACCCGGGGCATGGCCTGCTCGCTCGGCCAGGCGTATGCCGCGAGCGCCCGCTGCCCCTCGGCACAGGCCAGCACAGCGGCCGCGGGGTCGGTGAACACGAAGAAATAGGAGTCGCCCTCGGTGAACAGCTCGACGCCGTCGGCCCGCCGGAGCGCGGACCGCAGCAATCGCCGGTGCTCGGCGAGCACCGGACGATAGCCGTTCCCAAGCATCTGGGCCAGCCGGGTGGAGCCTTCGATGTCTGTGAACAGGAAGGTCACCAAACCGCTGGGCAGATGCCGATCTGCCGACACGAAAACCTCCGCCCCCCTGGAAGTCGGTTCATGCTGTCCGACGCCGAGGTCGTCGCGCCATCGCCGGAACGGACGGCAACTGATCCATCCAAGGTCCTACCCGGTTCGAGTTCCCAGTGCGCCAACACCACGCGGCGGCGAGACGGCGTCGGCGTGCACCTCACAAAACGAGGACCAGGGCGGCCAGATGTGGGCCGAACGGCCAGATCTGGCCGCATAGGCCATACTCGACGGCGTGACCACCCCTGAACCCGCCCGCGAACCCGAGACCCCTCCGGCCGCGCCCTCGTCCGGGGACACGCTTTCGTCCGGGGAACAGTCCGCGCCGCAGTCCGTCCCGAAGCTCCGGCCCGCCGTCGCGGCCGCCGGGCGCAAGGTCGCCGCCGGTGGGCGTACGGCGGTGGGGGCGGCACGCCGGCCGCAAGGCCGGCTGGTCACAGGCGGCCTGTTCATCACCGCCATCGTCACCGGCGCAGTGCTCATCGCGGTCTGGCTCGCCCCCTCGGGCGGGGTGCCCGCAGCGCAGGAGAGTTCGGCGTCGGCCGGGGCGACCTCGGCCGCGCCCAGCGGCACGGACCAGGCCAGCTTCAGCCCGTTCCCGACCGTCACCACGTCACCAGCACCGCCGAACTCCGGCCTCACCGAGTGGGCGGACAAGCTGGCCGTCAAGGTGGAGATCCCTCCAGTGGCTCTGCGTGCCTACGCGTACGCCGAATACGTGCTGACGAGCCGGAAGCCGGGCTGCAACGTCCGGTGGTCCACGATCGCCGCGATCGGCAAGCTGGAGACCAACCACGGCCGGGTGGGCGCGTCCACGTTGGGTCCGGACGGACGCGTGCTGCCGCCGATCGTCGGCCCGGCCCTGGACGGGAAGGCGGGCCGGAGCAAGGTCGCCGACACCGACGCGGGCGCGCTGGACAACGACCGCGCTTGGGACCACGCCGTAGGACCCCTACAGTTCCTGCCGGCCACGTGGCGCACGTACGCAGTCGATGCGGACGGTGACGGTCTCGTCGATCCGAACGACATCGACGATGCGGCACTGGCCGCCGCCACGAAACTTTGCGAGGCGAACAAGGACCTCTCGCAAGCAGCGAACTGGACCGCCGCGATAAAGACGTTCCCCGATCTCTCGGCGAAGGTGCAGCAGGTTTTCGACGCCGCGAACGTGTACGGCCAGAAGAGCCGGGCATGACCATGAGTAGTCGAGCATGCACTGTGGAGAAAACTTAGGCCTTCCCAAGGCACCTTGCAGCGTGCAAGCTGAACAGGTGAAGGTTCGCGAGTGGGATCCCCGAGTCGCGACGGCCACCGAGATAGCCACCGTGGTAGAGACGCTCAACACTGTGATGAGCGTCGACCTCCCGGATGATCCGCCGTGGCGCGATGTACTGATGCGTGAATATCTCTCGGTCACCATGCCGGGCGAGCGCAAGATCACCTGGATCGCCGAGAAAGAGGAAGGCGATCTCGCCCGCGGCGTACCGCTGCTGGGCTTCGCGAGCATCCTGCTGCTCGGCGACATCGGCGTCGTCGAGTGCATCGTGCACCCCGAAATGCGCAAGCGAGGACTCGGCCGGACACTGCTGCACGCGGTGGTCAGCCACGCCCACGCCGAAGGTTTCCAGGCGATCGGGGTCGAGGTGCCCGGCGGCACGCCCGGTGTCGAGTTCTACACCGGGCTCGGCTTCCGGAAGGCCTTCACCGAGCAGCGCAGCGTCCTCGACCTGGACACCGTCGACTGGTACGCGCTGGGCGAGCTGGCGAACGGGATCGCCACCGGCTACACCATCCGGTTCTACCCGGACTCGCCGCCGGACGACCTGATCGAGGCGTACGCGTCGGCCAAGGCCGAGGTGCAGGACGTCGACCTGGGCGACCTCGACCTGCGCCCCAGCTCCTACGAGCCCGACCGGCTCCGAGCGAGCCTGTCCTGCCTGCACGCCCGAGGGCTGCGCCCGTACATCGTCGTGGCCGTGCACGAGGCCACCGGCGTGGTCGCCGGGCTGACCGAGGTCGTCGTGCCCGAGCAGCGCCCGATGCGGGCCGACCAGTACGACACCGTCGTGGTGCCGCAACACCGGGGCTACGGCGTCGGCCGGGCGATCAAGGCCCGGATGCTGTTCGAGCTGCGCTCGGCCGTGCCGTCGCTGCGGCAGGTGCAGACCTGGAACGCGGCGGTCAACGAACCGCTCCTCAAGGTCAACGCGGAGCTGGGCTTCAGCGCCGACCGCGACTGGCTCGAGTTCGAGGCCGACGTGCCGGACCTGGCCCGCGCCCTCGGCATCGCCTGACCGCTCCCCGTCCTCGCTCCGCGCCCGCTCGGGCCACCCGCCCCACGTGCGCTCGCCCCACGGGCGGCTCGGGCCGCCCCTCGGGCCGCTCGCGGCTCCAAGATCGGCGGCGGATCAGGGACCCGGGTCGAATCTTGGAGCAAGATTCGACCGCGATCCCTGATCCTGCGCTGATCTTGCGCGGGAGCGCGGGAGCACGGCGGGAGCGCCCGGCGTGAGCGCCCGGCGCGCGCAGCGTAAGCGCCCAGCGGGAGCGCCCAGCGGGAGCGCAGCGTGGGCGGTGGGTCAGAGCCGGTGCAGGCGCCGGGCGGCGTCCACCGCCCAGTAGGTCAGGATCATGGAGGCGCCCGCGCGCTTGATCGAGTGCAGCGTCTCCAGCATGACCCGGTCCCGGTCCAGCCAGCCGTTCGCCGCGGCCGCCTCGACCATGGCGTACTCGCCGCTGACCTGGTATGCCGCCACCGGGACGTCGACGTGCTGCCGAACGGCCGACACGACGTCGAGGTAGGGCAGCGCCGGTTTCACCATCACGATGTCGGCGCCCTCGGCGACGTCCAGCGCCACCTCACGCAGCGACTCCCGAAGGTTCGCCGGGTCCTGCTGGTAGGTACGCCGATCGCCGTCCAGCGACGACTCCACGGCGTCCCGGAACGGGCCGAAGAAGGCCGACGCGTACTTCACGGCGTACGCGAGGATCGTGACGTCGCGGTATCCGGCTTCGTCCAGCGCGCGGCGGACCACGCCGACCTGGCCGTCCATCATCCCGGACGGCCCCACCATGTGGACTCCGGCCGCCGCCTGCGCGACCGCCATCTTCGCGTACGCGTCGAGGGTCGCGTCGTTGTCGACCGAGCCGTCCGCGGCCAGGACGCCGCAGTGCCCGTGCGAGGTGAACTCGTCCAGGCACAGGTCGCTCATGACCACGGTCGAGTCGCCGACCTCGGAGATCACGTCCCGGATGGCGACGTTGAGGATGCCGCCCGGGTCGATTCCGCCGGAGCCGGCGGCGTCCTTGGCCTCCGGGATGCCGAACAGCATGATCCCGCCGATGCCCGCCTCGACCGCCTCGGCGGCCGCCTTCCGGAGCGACTCTCGCGAGTGCTGCAGGACCCCGGGCATCGAGGCGATCGGCCGGGGCTCGGTCAAGCCTTCCTTGACGAACATCGGCAGGATCAGCTCGGCCGGGTGCAGCCGCGTCTCACTGACCAGCCGCCGCAGCGCGGGGGTGGTCCGCAGTCGGCGTGGTCGGATCTCCGGAAATCCCATGATCGCCTCCTAGGAGAGTCAGCGGAATCGCAGCGCCGTCGGCCCCTGCACCTTGGAACCGCGACGGCTCTTGGGCGGCATGGTCGCGAGCTTCTCGCGCAGTTCGACGGCATACGAGGCCAGGGCCTCGACGAGGTCCGGCACCGAGGCGTGCTCGGGCTGGACGTCGACCCGAAGACCGAACTCGATCGCCGTGTCGTGCGTCTTCGGCCCGATCACCGCGACGACGGTCCGCTGGTGGGGCTTGCCCGCGATGCCGACCAGGTTCCGGACGGTGGACGACGAGGTGAACAGCACCGCGTCGAACCCGCCCTGCTTGATCGCGTTGCGGATCTCCTCCGGCGGTGGCGCGGCCCGGACGGTCCGGTACGCCGTGACGTCGTCGACCTCCCAGCCCATCTCGGTCAGCCCGGCGACCAGGGTCTCCGTTGCGATGTCGGCCCGCGGCAGCAGGATGCGCCCGACCGGGTCGAGCATCTCGTCGTGCGGGGCGAACTCGGCGAGCAGGCCCTCGGAGGTCTGCTCGGTGCCGGGGATCAGCTCCGGCTGGATGCCGAAGGACCGGACCGCCTCGGCGGTGGCCTCGCCGATGCAGGCGATCTTCACCCCGCCGAAGTGGCGCGCGTCCAGCCCGTGCTCGGCGAACTTCTCCCAGACCGCCTTGACGGCGTTCACGCTCGTGAAGATCGTCCAGGCGTACCGGCCGTCGACCAGGCCCTTGATGGCGCGTTCCATCTGCGCCGGCGTCCGCGGCGGCTCGACCGCGATGGTCGGCACCTCGCACGGGATCGCCCCGTACGCCCGCAGCCGCTCGCTCATCGCGCCGGCCTGCTCCTTGGTCCGCGGCACGAGGACACGCCAGCCGTAGAGCGGGCGGTTCTCCCACCAGCCGAGCTTGTCCCGCAGCTGGACGCCGGTGCCGACGGAGAGCACCGCCCGGCCGCTGAAGCCGAGCGCGGCGGCGACGAAGCTGTCCACGGTCGACACGGTCGTGTACTGCGTCTCGCCGGTTCCGTCTCCGGTGATCGCGACCGGCGTCGACCCCTCGACGCCACTCGCCAGCAGCCCGTCGCGTACCGCCGCCAGATCGCCGGCGTCGACGCTGAGCGCGATCGAGCCGCGGCGCAGGCCCGCCGCGAGCGCCGGGAAGTCGACCTCGGCGATGTCTTCGATGTCCGCGACCGTGCGCACCCCGGCGAGCGGAACCCCGGCGTAGGTCGCGACACCCGCGGACTGGCTCACGCCCGGGACCACGGCGAAGCGGACAGCGGTCCGCGCCACCGCCTGAACCTCGCGGACCACGGACTCGTGGCCGAACGGGTCGCCGGTGACGAGGTGGACCGCGTTACGGCCGGACTTGGCCTCGTTGAGGAGCACCTTCGCGACGTCCCCGGGCGCGCCCTCGGCCGGAGACCATTCGGCCTCGGGGGGCACTACCTCCCGCAGCGCGGTGAGGAGCGTGTCGGGTACGCCCCGGTCGTAGACGACGTGGTCGGCGTCGGCCAAGGCGTCGTAGGCCCGGCGGGTGACCAGGCCGGGATCGCCCGGCCCGGCTCCGACGAACGCGATGTGGCCGGCCGGCTTACGGGTGCGGGTCATTGTGCACTCCCAGGTACAGCATCATTCTCATCCGTCTCCCCACCGTTGAAGGCGAAAAGACGATCTGCGCCCGCCGCGAGCAGGTCCGCGGCGAGAAGCCGGCCGATCTGGTCGGCGTCGGCGAAGGTGCCCGTGCGCGACAGCCGGATGGCGTGACGGCCGTCTTCGCTGAAGACCGCGCCGCGCAGGTAGATCTCGTCTTCACTTGCGGCACCGGCCGCTCGATCCGGCGCCTGTGGGTAGCCGGGAGGACGGCCGGGGCCAGCCCCAGCTTCGCTGATCTCGGCCAGGCCCGCGATCGGCGCGGAGCACCCGGCCTCGAGCTGGGCGAGCAGACCACGCTCGGCGGCGACCGCCGCCCGCGTGGCCGAGTGGTCGAGCGCGCTCAGCGCCGCCACCAGGTCGTTGTCGTCGGCCCGGCACTCCACCGCCAGGGCGCCCTGAGCGGGCGCGGGCAGCATCAGCATCGGGTCGAGCGCCTCGGTCGCCTCGGCGGACCGGCCGAGCCGGTCGAGACCAGCCTTGGCCAGCACGATCGCGTCCAGCTCGCCGGACGCGACACGGCGCAGCCGGGAATCCACGTTGCCCCGGATCGGCGTCGTCCGCAACCCCAGGCCGAGCGCCTGGAGCTGGGCGATCCGCCGCAACGCCCCCGTGCCGACCAGGGAACTCGGCGGCAGTTCGGCCAGGGTCAGGCCGTCCCGGGCGACGAGCACGTCACGTGGGTCCGCCCGCTCCGGCACGGCCGCGATGATCAGGTCGTCCGTCGACGCCGTCGGCAGGTCCTTGTACGAGTGGACGGCGAAGTCGATCTCCTTGGCCAGCAGCGCGTCCCGCAGGGCGGAGACGAACACGCCCACCCCCAGGCGCTGCACCGGCGCCGCCGAGCGGTCGCCCGGCGTGACGATCTCGACGAGTTCCACGGCCTGACCGGTCGCGGCGGTCACCGCGTCGGCGACCATCTGCGACTGGGCCAGCGCCAGGGCCGAACCCCTCGTCCCCAGACGAAGCTTCACTTCGCACCATCCTCTTGCCGGCTCGCAAGCCTTTCCGGGCTCACGGCCGCTATCGGGCTCGCGGCCTCTTCCAGGCTCGCGGCCTCTTTCAGGCCCGCGTCCTCTTCCGGGCCCGCGGGCGGCACGGCCTCGAAGATCACCGCGACGTTCTCGCCCTTGGGCATGGCGGCACCGCTCGGCGCCACCTCCGCGGGCACCGACAGGCCGAACAGGTCCCGCAACAGCTTCGGGTACGCCTCTCCGCCCGGACCGGCCGCGAGCTGCCGGACGCGTACGGTCGGCTCGTGCAGCAGCCGCTGAACGATGCGGTGCATCGCGTGGGCGACTTCGGCGCGCTGATCCGCAGTGAGGTCCGAGCGCCGCGCCAGGCGGCCCATCTCGGCCTCGACGAGTTCGTCGGCGCGCGCCCGGAGGGCGGCCACCGTCGGGGCCACCTGCGAACCGCGCAGCCAGGTGAGGAACGCCTCGACCTCGGCGGCGACGATCGCCTCGGCTTCGTCGACGATGTGCGCCGCGTGCCCGTGCGCCCCGCCGGCCTCGGCGAGGTGCTCGACGTCGATCACGGTGACGCCCGGCAGCTGCTTCACGGCCGGCTCGACATCACGCGGGACGGCGAGGTCGACGATGACCGGACGGCCGCCCGACTCGGCGACCATGGACGCCGTCAGCACGTGCCCGATCGAGGCGGTCGCGGTCACCACGACGTCGGCCTCGGCCAGCAGCCTCGGCAGCTGATCGAACGGGGCGGCGTGGACGGCGTACAGCTCTGCCAGGCGCTCGGCGCGCTCGTGGCCCCGGTTGACCACGGTGATCTGCTCCACGGCTGCCCGGCTGAGCGCCGAGACGGCGAGCGAGCCCATCGCGCCCGCGCCGATGACCAGCGCCCGGCGCCCGGTCAGCGAGCCGGCCTGGGCCAACGCGGCCGTCACCATGCTCCGGGGCGCCTGGTCGATGCCGGTCTCGGCGTGCGCCCGCTTGCCGACGCGCAGCGCCTGCTGGAGCAGCTCGTGCAGCAGCCGGCCGACCGCCTCCGCCTCCGTCGCGGCGGCGTACGCCTCCCGCAGCTGGCCGAGGATCTGGGCCTCCCCGACGACCATGGAGTCCAGTCCGGCGGCGACGCGGTAGACATGCGAGACCGCGTCCGCCCCGTGGTGGACGTAAAGACTTCCGGCCAGCTCGTCCGCGCTCAGCCCCGACTGCTCGGCCAGGGCGGCGACGACCTGGCTCAACCCGGGGTGGAAGGCGGGGACGGCCGCGTACACCTCGACGCGGTTGCACGTCGAGACGAGGGCGACCTCAGCCACGTGCGGCCCGGCGACGAGCCCGCGCAGCAGCCGGTGCTGCTCGGCGGGCGGCACGCTCAACCGCTCCAACAGCGGCACGCTCGCACTGCGATAGGACGCGCCGACGACGATCAGGTTCACGCTGCCACCTCCCCAGGTCGGGCCGCTGAACCGCGCGCAACGCCGTTGGCCTGTCCGTTGCCGTTGGCCTTGCGATGCTCGTGGAACGACAGGATCTGCAGCTCGACCGCGAGATCGACCTTGCGTACGTCGACGCCCTCCGGCACGGAGAGCACACACGGGGCGAAGTTCAGGATGCTGGTGACTCCGGCCGCCACAAGTTGGTCCGCGACGCTCTGGGCGGCACGCGCCGGAGTGGCGATCACTCCGATCGCGATCCGCTCCTGAGCCACCGTAACGGCAAGTTGGTCGATGTGCCGCACGGCGAGTCCGTGAACCCGTTCCCCGATGCGGGCGGGGTCGGCGTCGAAGAGTGCCACGATCTCGAAGCCACGGGTGGCGAATCCGGCGTACCCGGCGAGCGCGTGGCCGAGGTTACCGAGGCCGACCAGGGCGACGCCGCGGTGGATCGTGAGACCCAGGACATGCTCGATCTGCTCGATGAGCCGGGTGATGTCGTACCCGACGCCCCGCGTGCCGTAGGAACCGAGGTGCGACAGGTCTTTGCGCAGCTTGGCGGAGTTCACCCCGGCCGCGGCGGCCAGTCCCTCGCTCGAGACGGTGTCCTGCCCGGCCTCCAGCATCTGATGCAAAGACCGCAGGTACTCCGGCAGCCGAGCGACCGTAGCGTCCGGCAGATCCGGAAAGTCCGGACCCGCACCGTTACGGGTACTCAGTCCGGCTTCTCCGCCGGATCGCTGCTGACTCATGTGACTCCGTGCCGACTCGGCTTGCTTTCGCTGGACCCCACCACACGCACGCCAACTGGCTGTGCTATCAGGGCCCGTCGCGGTAACAGAGTAGGCGCTTGTGAAGACGTGCACAAATCGCGATCTTGATAGATCGCCCGGGTGTGGCGACGCAGCCAGCGCCCACCCGCGACATGGATGATCCCGAGAGATGCCCCCGCGGCACACATGCCCTCCATTCTCGAGATCGCGCATGCGGCAGGTGGGCGCTGCGATTGCGATTATTTCGCAAGCAGGGATATTTCAGCCCGCGCCGCGCCGCCCCTCCATCCTGCGGTGCTGCATCCTCTCGATGTCACGCGCAGTGACGAAAGTCGCGTCCCACCAGGGCCGTACGCACAGCGTGACGAGCGTTACGCCGACCGCCGTCCCACCCGCGACCGCCACTACGCTGAGCGACGTGAAGCACCTCGTCTGGGACTGGAACGGCACCCTCCTCAACGACTTGGGCCTGGTCGTCGCGTCCACCAATGTGGCGCTGACCTCCTCCGGCGGGCAGCCGGTGACCGAAGACGAGCACCGGCGCGACTTCCGGCGGCCGATCATCGACTACTACGGCTCCCTGCTGGGCCGGACGGTCGAGCCGGAGGAGTTCGCCCGGATGGACACGATCTTCCACGACGAGTACCGGATCGGGCTCCTCCAGGTCGACCTGGCGGCCGACGCCCGCGACGCGATCGCCACCTGGACCGGTACGCAGTCCCTGCTGAGCATGTGGTTCCACCACGAACTCGTCCCCACCGTCGACCGCTTCGGCCTGACGCCGCACTTCGCCCGAGTCGACGGCCTACGCGACCCGATCGGCGGCGGATTCAAAGCCGGCCACCTCGCGGCGCACCTGACGGAGCTGGGCGTCGAAGGCGCCGAGACGGTGCTCATCGGCGACTCGGTGGACGACGCCCACGCGGCCGCCTCGGTCGGAGCACACTGCGTCCTGTACGCCGG
>JABFYB010000631.1 GCA_013361475.1 Hamadaea sp. | reverse complement strand
CCAGGTGATGGACGTGTTCCTGGCCGACCGCAAGCTGAACATCAGCCCCGCCTATCTGCGGCCCGGCTTCGCCTTCGGCGGCTCCTGTCTGCCCAAGGACCTGCGCAGCCTGGTCCACGCGGCGCAGCGGGCCGATGTCTCGGTGCCCATCCTCTCCCATGTGCTGCCCTCCAACTCCGACCATCTGCAACGCGCGGTGGAGCTGGTCGAGCGCACCGGCAAGCGCCGGGCGGGACTGTTCGGGCTGTCCTTCAAACCCGGCACCGACGACCTCCGCGAGAGCCCGCTGGTCGAGCTGGCGGAGCGGCTCTTCGGCAAGGGGTACGACCTCAAGATCTATGACGCCAACGTGAGCCTCTCCCGGCTGCTCGGCGCGAACCGCGAGTACATCGAGACGCGGCTGCCGCATCTCGCGCAGTTGCTCGCGGATTCCGTGGACGAGGTGCTTGAGCACGCCGAGGTTTGCCTGGTCGGGACCAGGGATCCGGCCGTTCTCTCGGCGCTGCCCCATGGCGGCGCCGACGGCCCGGTGATAGTCGACCTCATCCGCCTTCCCGACGCCGAGACGCGCCGGACCGAACCGGGGTACGTGGGCCTTGCTTGGTAACGCAATCAGTGGTGACGGGTCGGGGCGGCGCGCGCTGATCCTGGTGGAGAACCTGTCGGTGCCGTTCGACCGGCGGGTGTGGCAGGAGTGCACGACACTGCGCGACGCGGGCTGGGACGTACACGTCATCTGTCCGCGGGGGGAGAAGCGGGACACGGAGCCGGAGGCAGTGATCGACGGGGTGCGGATCCACCGCTACCCGTTGCGCGCGGCCACCGGAGGGCCGGCCGGCTATCTGCGGGAGTACGGATCGGCGCTCTGGCACACGGCCCGGCTGGCCCGCAAGGTCGGCCCGGTGCACGTGGTCCACGCCTGCAACCCGCCCGACCTGCTGTTCCTGGCGGCGCGGTGGCTGCGGCGGCGCGGCGCCCGGTTCGTCTTCGACCAGCACGACCTGGTGCCGGAGCTGTACCTCTCCCGGTTCGACCGCGGCAAGGACCTGCTCTACCGCGGCGTGTGCGCGGTGGAGCGGAGCACCTACCGCGCCGCGGACATCGTGCTCGCCACGAACGAGAGCTACCGGGACGTCGCGGTGAGCCGTGGCGGCAAGCGGCCGGAGGACGTCTATGTGGTGCGCAGCGCGCCCCAGATCGAGCGGTTCCAACCGGTGCCGCCCGAGCCGGAGTTGAAGCGCGGCAAGCCTCATCTGCTGTGCTATCTCGGCGTCATGGGCCCGCAGGACGGCGTCGACTACGCCTTGCGGGCGCTCGCGAAACTGCGCGACGAGTTCGGGCGGACCGACTGGCACGCGGTGTTCGTCGGCGCCGGCGACGCCTTCGACGCGATGGTGGAGCTGTCCCGGCAGCTCGGGCTCACGGAGCAGGTGCAGTTCACCGGGCGCATTCCGGACGCCGACCTGGTGCGCTACCTGTCCACCGCGGACGTGTGCCTCTCCCCCGACCCGCGCAATCCGCTCAACGACGTGTCGACCATGAACAAGGTCCTGGAGTACATGGCGATGGGCCGGCCGATCGTCTCGTTCGACCTGAAGGAGGCGCGCGTCTCCGCCGGTGACGCCGCCGTCTACGCGCCCGCCAACGACGAGGCCGAGTTCGCCAAGCTCATCACGCTGCTGCTGGACGATCCGGAGAAGCGGGCCCGGATGGGCAGGATCGGCCAGGAGCGGATCAGCGGACCGCTTTCCTGGCGGAACTCGCAAGTCTCGCTGCTCGCCGCCTACGCCGCCGCGTGCCGTGACCGTAAAGCGGTCTCGGCGGGCGCCCCGGTTCGCACAGGGAAGAGGCAGCGCAGTTGAGCGATGACACGATCCACCTGGTCACGATCGGGTGGATACTCCGTCGACGGTGGCGGCTTCTCGCCATCGTCGCCGTGGTGGGCGCGCTCGTCGGCTACGGCGCCTCGGTGGTGTTTCCGCCGCGGTACACGGCGTCGGCATCGGTCCTGCTGCCCGGGCAGTGGGAGGAGCGCGAGCTGCTGACCCAGGTCGACATCGCGACCAGTTCGACGGTGGTCGACGGCGTGGCCGCCAAGCTCGGCTGGAACGGCGTCAGCGGCAGCGAGCTACGGGATCAGGTGAGCGCGACGGCCGCCGACGGGAACATCATCAAGATCGCGGGTACGGCCGACACCCCGGCGCGCGCGCAGCAGCTCGCCGACCGGACGGCCCAGCAGTTCGTCGGCTTCGCCGCGCGGATCGCGGGCGGCGGCACCGACTCCGAGGCGGCCACGGGAGCCGAGGCGCTGCGGCAGAAGGTCGCGGAGACCAACCGCCGTATCACCGACCTGGCCGATGCGGCCGATCCGGGACAGACCGTGGAGAGCGTGCAGGCCCGCACCGAGCTCGAAAAGCTGCGCACGTCGCTGCAGGAGGCCATGAAGAAGCTGGACGAGGCCGACCCCGCGGCCAACAAGGCCAGCATGGTCGTCATGGGGCCGGCGGCCCGGCCGACCGGCGCGGCGCCGCCGACGCGGATTCAGCTCATCGTCGCCGGGGCGCTGCTGTCCTTCCTGCTCGCGGTCGTCGGTCATCTCGTCGCCGCACGGATGAATCGCCGGCTGCGGACCGAACCGGAGATCGCCGCGGCGCTGGGCTCGGAGCTCCTCGGCACCGTCGACGTGCCCGCCGAAGGGCACGCGCACCGGCCGCAAGGCAGTGGCCCACGGGCCGGGATCCGCCGCCTCCTCGGCGTCGACACCCGGTGGGACGTACCGACCCCGCAGCGGTCCGGCGACGAGGCCGGCAGACGGATCCGCTACCGGCGGGTGTGCGCCCGCCTGCGGAGCCGGCTGACCGCGCCCCGGCGGCTGCTGGTCGTCGTACCGGACGGCGACGAGATCGCCCGCCGGGCCGCCGGGCAGCTGGTCACCGAGGCCAAGAGCGATCCGCTGCTGCGGGTGGTGGAGGTTTCGGTGGACCGGCCGACCGTGCCGGACCGTGACACCGAGGCCGGTGCCCTGGTCGTCCTCAGCGCGGGCAGCTGGACCGCGGAGGAACTCGCCGGTATCGCCGAGGCGTGTGCGGACGGCGGACATCAGGTCGTCGGCATCGTCGTCGCCGATCCGGTCCGGGTCCATCCCGCGCGATCCACAGAACGTCCTGCCGACGAGGCCACTCCGGCTCTCGCGGTGCGCGGCCCCGCGACGGGAGGTTGAGCGTGACGACGAGCACGACCACGGAGTCGTCGGCCTCCACTCCGCTCCTTGATCTGCAGGCGCTGGTGGTGTCGGTGCGCAGGCGCCGCCGCCTCTGGAGCGCCATGGCACTGCTGGGACTGCTGGCCGGAGCGGCGGTGGCGGTCCTGATGCCGCCTCCCCCGACCGCGGTGACCAAGGTGCTGGTCGCGCACGAGGAGGACCAGCCGAACGACACCGGAACGCTGATCCGCACCGATGTCGAACTGCTGGGGACCACGCGGATCGCCGAAAAGGCGCTGCGCACTCTCAAGTCCCCGGAAAAACCGGAAGACTTCATGCGGGACTACCGGGGTGCCGGCCTGACCAACAACCTGCTGCAGATCACCGTGACGGGTGACAGCGACACGGAGGCGACGGCCCGGGCCAAGGCGCTGGCCGACGCGTTCGTCGCGGACCATGTGAAGCGGATGCGGGACGCCGCGACGGCCGAGGCCAAGTCCTTGCTCGACCAGCGTGACCGCATGCGGGACGAGCTCGCCCAGGTCAACAAGGCGATCGGCGACGGACCGGCGGAGAGCGGGCCCAAGGCGTCGGCGAACATGGAGTCGCTCTTCGCCCGCCGGGCCGAACTCACCTCGCGGATCACGGACTTCGGCCAGCGCGCCGCGGAGGCGCGCACCGGCACGCCCAAGGTCGTCGCCGGCACACAGGTCGTGGACGCCCCGCGCGCGCTGCGGTACTCCCTGCCCAAGGCCGCTGCCACCAACGCCGGGATCGGGTTCGTCCTCGGGCTCGTCCTCGGGCTCGCGGTGGCCGCGGTCGGCACGGTGGTGGCGGACCGCCCCGTACTGCGCCGGGAGATCGCGGCGAACCTCGGCGCCTCAGTCATCGCGGAGCTGCCCCGCCGGTCGGGCAGGCCGTGGCGGCGCCGACGGATCCGCGCGGCACGCGAGCGGCTCACCGCGTCGTTGGCCCGCACCGTACGCGGCTCCGCGGAACCGGTGTCGCTGCTGGAACTGGGCTGTGCGCGCAGCGCGCGCGTGCTCGCCCTGGAGCTCGCCGATGCGCTGGCACCGGACGGGCCCGTGGTGATCGTCGACGCGCTGCCCGGCTCGCAGCTGGCAGGCCGCCGGCAGAAGCCGGGAGGCCCGACCGTGGTCAGCGGCAAGGACGCCGCGGACCTGTCGCACGAGGGGCGCCGGTTCGGCGTCGGCTCGGTCGCGCCCGGCACGGCGTGGACCGACCTCCAGTACCTCGGCACCCGGACCGTGCTCGTGGTGCGTGCCGGGCACGGCAGCGCCGCATGGCTGCACACCGTGGCGCGGCAGCTCGCGGACCAGGGCATCCCGGTGATCGGTGTAGTGCTGATCGACCCCGATCCGCGTGACCGGACCGACGGAACGCTGTGGGACGGGCTGCACACCGCGCTGCGGGGCCACAGCGAGCGGCAGGCCCGGCAGAACGGCGGGGGCATCTCCCACGCCGTCAAGGCGGTGGGGGACGGCCAACTGCGGACGGAGCGGCAGCCGATATGGGCGACGCGGGTCCCGGACAGCGACCAGGAGGCGCGGTAGTACATGTGTGGCATCGCAGGCACTTACCGATGGCCGGACGGGAAGGTCGTGACCGACCGGCTCACCGAGACCCTCGCCCACCGCGGTCCGGACGGGGCCGGCCGGTACAGCCACCCCGCAGGTGACGGCGAGGTGCACCTCGGGCACCGCCGGCTGTCCATCATCGACCTGTCCGAGACCGGCGCCCAGCCGATGGTCAAGGACAGCCTCGCCCTCACGTACAACGGCGAGTTGTACAACGCGCCCGAGCTGCGTGCCGAGCTGGCGGCGGCCGGGGTGCGCTTCCGCGGTACCTCCGACACCGAGGTGCTGCTGGAGGCCTGGCGGCGCTGGGGCACGGACTGCCTGCCCCGGCTGCGCGGCATGTTCGTGTTCGCGGTCTTCGACGAGCGGACCGGTGAACTGGTGCTCGTCCGCGACCAGCTCGGCATCAAGCCGCTGTTCCTGCTGCGGCGCGGCGAGGGTCTGGTGTTCGCCTCCGAGCTCAAGGCGCTCGCCGCCGTGACCGGCGGGTCGCTGGAGGTGGACCACGGGGCGCTGGTGGCCTCGCTGCTGTACTACTGGGTGCCGGACTCACGGTGTGCGTTCCGCGAGGCGGAGAAGCTGCCGCCGGGAAGCTGGCTGCGGATCCGGCCCGACGGCCGGGTGGAGCGCGGCCGGTTCTGGAACCTGAAGGACGTCGCCGCCGAGGGCCGGGAGCGCGCGCTGGCCGGCGAGCAGCCGGACCTGGCCGCCATCGTCGAGGAGTCGACCCGGCGCCATCTGCTCTCCGACGTACCCGTGGCGACGTTCCTCTCGGGCGGTCTCGACTCCAGCTATCTGACCGCGCTGGCGGCCCGCCACCAACCCGGGATCTCCGCCTACACGATCGGGTTCCGCGCCGAGGACGCCAAGTTCGAGGCGATGCCGGACGACCTGCGCTACGCCCGGCAGGTGGCGACGCGGTTCGGTGTCGACCTGCACGAGATCGAGATCGCCCCGAACGTGCTCGATCTGCTGCCGCAGATGACGTACTCCCTGGACGAGCCGATCGGCGACCCCGCCGCGATCAACACCTTCCTGATCTGCTCGGCCGCCCAGGAGGCCGGGGTCAAGGTGATGCTCTCGGGGATGGGTGCCGACGAGCTGTTCGCCGGGTACCGCAAGCACCTGGCCAACCTGATCGCACTGCGCTACCAGCGCGTCCCGCGGCCCCTGCGGCGCGCGGTGTCCGGGGTGGTGGACCGGCTGCCGGTCGCCTCGGCCCGCCGGGGGTACCGGTCGGTGCGCTTCGCGAAGCGGTTCCTGTCCTTCGCCGAGCTGCCGGAGGAGACCGCGTTCCGGCGCAGCTACACCATGTACGACCAGGACGAGTTGCTCGCCCTGGTCGCTCCGGACCTGGCCGGGACGGTGGACGACGTGCTGACCGAGCACGCGGACGTCTACGAGGACAACGACCTGGACGACTTCGTCAACCGCATGTGCCTGGGCGACGCCCGGATGTTCCTGCCGGGTCTGAATCTCACGTACACGGACCGCTCCAGCATGGCCGCGTCGACCGAGGTGCGGGTGCCCTACGTGGACGTCGAGGTGGTGAAGGCGGCGTTCGCCGTGCCCGGTGATCGCAAGATCGTGGGACGGCAGGGCAAGGCCGTCCTCAAGGAGGCCGCCACCTCGATCCTGCCCCGGGAGATCGTCTACCGGCCCAAGGGCCTGTTCAGCGCCCCGCTGCGGGCCTGGATGAGCCGGGATCTGGCACCGCTGGTGCGCGAGGTGATCCATGACGGCGAGCTGGTCAGGTCAGGGCTGCTGCGCCGTGACGCGCTGGCCCGCATGGCCGCCGAGGACGCCGCCGGGCAGCGGGACTTCTCCAAGCATCTGTGGCATGTGCTGACCCTTGAGTACTGGTATCGCGACGCGACCTCTGGGTCCGGCCAGAGCACTCGGTTAACGGCTTAGGAATCAGAGGAGTTCGTGTGAAGCAGGTTGTACAGAACTACAAGAGCGGCGAGCTGACGGTGCTCGACGTGCCGGTGCCGGGGTGCAAGCCGGGCGGTGTGCTGGTCCGCAGCGCCTACTCGCTGATATCCACCGGGACCGAGCTGATGAAGGTGTCCGAGGCCGGCATGTCGATGCTGGGCAAGGCCCGCTCCCGCCCGGACCAGGTCGCCAAGGTCATGCAGAGCGTCGCCACCAACGGGGTGCCCGCCACCTACCGCAAGGTGATGGGCAAGCTGGACTCCTACACACCGCTGGGCTACTCGCTGTGCGGGGTGGTCGAGCAGGTCGGCGCCGGCATCGACGATGTGAAGGTCGGCGACCTCGTGGCCTGCGCCGGGAACGAGCACGCGCTGCACGCCGAGCTGAACTGGGTGCCGAAGAACCTCTACGCCCCGGTGCCGGACGGCCTGGCCTCGCGGCACGCCGCCTTCGGCACCGTCGGGTCGATCGCGATGCAGGGCGTCCGCCAGGGCGAGCCACAGCTCGGCGAGGTGGCACTGGTCATCGGCCTCGGGCTGATCGGTCAGCTGGTGGTGCAGCTCCTCGCCGCCTCGGGAGTCCGCGTCGTCGGCGCCGACCCCGACCCGGCGCGCTGCGAACTCGCTGAGCGGCTGGGAGCCGTGACCTGCGGCGATCCGGCATCCGCGGCCGTGGAGACGGCCGTCGCCGAGCTCACCGGCGGCCACGGCGTGGACCAGGTGTATCTGGCCGCGGGCGGCGGCAGCAACCAGCCCGTCGAGCTGGCCGCCCGGCTCTGCCGGGACCGCGGCCGGGTCGTCGACATCGGCAAGTGCCGCCTGGACCTGCCCTGGAACGCGTACTACGAGAAGGAACTCGACGTCCGGTTCTCGCGCAGCTACGGCCCCGGGCGCTACGACCCGGAGTACGAGCTCGAAGGACGGGACTACCCGATCGGCTATGTGCGCTGGACCGAGCGCCGCAACCTGGCGTGCTTCCTCGACCTGGTCGCCCGGGGCCGCGTCGACGTGGAGCCGCTGGTCTCCCACATCGCCGACTTCGATGACGCCGTCGAGACGTACCAGCGCCTCAAGGACGGCGACTTGAAGGCCGTGGCGGTGCTGTTCCGCTACCCCGAGCAGGCGGCCGAGAAGGCCGAGGCGGAGGCCCCGGCGATCACCGTGCCCGCGGTGAACGTGAAGCGGAGTCCGGCCCGGGCCGCCGGGACGCCGGTGCGCCTCGCGTTCATCGGCGCGGGCAACTACGCGACGTCGATGCTGCTGCCGCACCTGGCACCGCGCGACGGCGTCGAGCTCTCCACCGTCGTCACCACGACTGCGCTGTCCGCGGCCAACGCACAGCGGAAGTTCGGCTTCGCCCACGCCACCACCGACCTCGACACCGTCCTCGGCGACAAGTCCATCGACGCGGTGTTCGTGGTCACCCGCCACAGCTCGCACGCCGACCTGACCCGAAAGGCACTGCTGGCCGGCAAGACCGTGTTCGTGGAGAAGCCGTTGGCGCTCACCGAGGACGAGCTGTCCGGCGTGCTCGCGGCGGTGGAGGAGTCCGGCAACGACCGGCTCCAGGTCGGCTTCAACCGCCGGTTCGCGCCGCTGCTCCAGGAGGCCAAGAAGCGGTTCGGCGCCCGCACGGGCCCGGCGAGCCTGCGCTACCTGGTCAACGCGGGGCGGCTCGACCACGGCAGCTGGTATCTCCAACAGGGCACCGAGGGCTCGCGGTTCGCCGGCGAGGGCGGACACTTCATCGACACGGCGAGCTGGCTGCTCGACGCCGACCCGGTCTCGGTGTACGCGGTCGCCACGTCCGGCAACGAGGACCTCCAGGTCGTGTTGCGCTACCCCGACGGGTCCACCGCCACCATCAGCTACGTCACCACGGGCGCGGCCGGCTTCCCCAAGGAGACGCTGGACCTGGTCGCGGACGGCAAGGTGCTCCAGCTCGACGACTTCGTCCGCGCTTCGGTGTACGACCGCAAGCGGTGGCTGAGTTCGCGGCTGCCCAAGGCCCGGGACAAGGGCCAGAACGCCGAGCTGGCCGCGTTCGTCAAGGCCGTACGGACCGGCGGGCCGATGCCGGTGCCGCTGGAGTCGCTGGTCGCCACCACGGCTGCCACCCTCGCCGTGCAGGCCGGCCTGGCCGGCGGCGCGCCGGTGACGTTGGAGAACGTGCGATGACCATGAGCGCGGGCTGGTACCTGCGCCGACTGTCCCGGATGGGGCCACGGGAGATCGGCGGCCGGGTGGGCGACACGGTGCGCAGACGGCTGTGGCGGTCGGCGCGGCCGGACTGCCCGAGCGTGACCGGCGCCCGGTTCACCGCCGTACTGCCCGCCGGGACGGTCGCCGCGGTGCCACCGGACGCCGCGAAGCGTCTCATCGCCGAGGCGGACCGGCTGATGGCCGGGCACGCCGAGTTCTTCGGGGTGGACCGCGACGATCTGGCCGACCCGGACTGGTGGTACGACCCGAAGACCGGGCGCCGGGCCCCCTGGGGCTACGCCTTCGACGTGCCGTACCGCAGCGAGGACGCGGTCGGGGACATCAAGCAGATCTGGGAGCTGTCCCGGCATCAGTACCTCACCGTGCTCGCCGCCGCCTACGCGGTCACCGGGAACGAGCGGTATGCCGAGCGTGTGGCCGAGCATCTGCGGTCGTGGTGGGCGGCCAACGCGCCGCTGCGCGGAGTGCACTGGACCAGCGGCATCGAGCTGGGGATCCGGCTGCTGTCCTGGGTGTGGATCCGCCGGCTGCTCGACGGCTGGCCGGGCGCGGCCGGGCTGTTCGAGGGCAACCCGGTGGCGCTGAACCAGATCTGGCACCACCAGCGCTGGCTTGCCGCCTTCCCCAGCCGGGGGTCGTCGGCGAACAACCACATCATCGCCGAGGCCGCCGGGCAGTTCGCCGCGGCCTGCGCGTTCGACTGGTTCCCCTCGTCGCCGCGCTGGCGGGCAGACGCGCTGCGGTCGCTGGAGCGGCATCTGCGCGGCAACACCTTCGGCTCCGGCCTCAACCGCGAGCTGGCCACCGAATATCACGGCCTGGTGCTGGAGCTCGGCCTGGCCGCGGTGGCCGAGGCGGATACCGCCGACGTGCCGGTCCCGGCAACGATCCGGCTGGTGCTGCTGCGGATGACCGACGCGCTCGCGGCCGTCGTGGACAACCGGCTTCGGCCGCCGCGCCAGGGCGACGCGGACGACGGGCACGGTCTGATCGTGGACGGCACGGGCACCGACCGCTGGGCCTCGCTGCTGGCCACCGGGGACGCCGTGTTCGGCCGGCTCGACTGGTGGCCGGCGGTGACCGGCACCGATGTGCGCACCCCGCTGCTGGCCGCGCTCATCCGGCCGTACGCGAAAAAGGGAACCGCACCGGCCGTGACCCGCCCGGCCGTTCGGCCGGGTCACTTCGCCGACGCGGGGCTCACCATCCTGCGCGGTCCGGAGAAGATCTGGTGCCGCTGCGACGGCGGTCCGCACGGCTTCCTGTCCATCGCGGCGCACGCCCACGCGGACGCGCTGTCCGTGGAGGTCCGGCACGACGGGGTCGACGTGCTCGCCGACCCGGGGACGTACTGCTACCACGGGCAGCCCGAGTGGCGGCAGTACTTCCGGTCCACCCTCGGCCACAACACCCTGCAACTGGACGGCGTTGACCAGTCCGCCTCCGGCGGCCCGTTCCTGTGGACCCGGCATGCCCACAGCCGCGTCCTGGTCGCGGACCCTTCCGACACCTCCGAAAGGGGGACGGCCCGCTGGGTCGCCGAGCACGACGGCTACCAGGGCTCGGTGCACCGCCGCCAGGTGGAGCTGACGGCCGCGAGCCAGGAGCTGCGGGTCGTCGACGAGGTGCGCGGCCCGCGCCGGGCCGTGCGGCTGGCGTTCCACCTGGGTCCGGCGATCGCCGCGGAGCTGGTGGGGAACCGGGCCGTGCTCACGTGGAGCCGGGACGGCGAGGACCGTTCCGCGGCGCTCGACCTGCCCGGGCAGCTGTCGTGGCGGGCGCATCGCGGTGCGAGCAACCCGCCGCTGGGCTGGTACTCCGCCGGGTTCGGACGCAAGGAACCCAGCACCACGCTGGTCGGCACCGGCTTCGCCGACGGCACGGAGGGCTTCACCACCGTGCTCAGGTTCCACGGCTAGGGGGCACGTGTGGGGATCAAGAGACGGCACTGGGCGTCGGCGGCGGCACCGCTGGCGCTGGCCCTGCTGGCGGTGACCGGCTGTGAGAGCGGCACGTCGGGCACCCCGGCGGCGGGGGCGACCGCCGCGCCCGTCACGTCCGGGGCGCCGTCCACGTCCGTGGCCCGGGTGTGTGAGAAGCCCGCGGCAGGGCCGGCGAAGGCGCCGAAGGGCGCGGTCACGGTCGACCCCTCGGTGACCGGTGACCTGGCCGCGAAGACCAAGAGCAGCCCCCCGAAGACCACGTTCTGGCTCCGGCCGGGCAAGCACCGGCTTGAGCCGGACCGCTACGCCCAGGTCATCCCCAAGGAGGGGAACACCTACCTCGGCGCGCCGGGCGCGGTGCTCGACGGGCGGAAGACCAACCAGTACGCGTTCGGCGGCACCGCCGGCGACGTCACCATCCGCTTTCTCACCGTGCAGGGGTTCGTCGCGCCGCACAACGAGGGCGTGGTCAACCATGACTCGGCCGACGGGTGGGTGATCGAGCACGCGACGATCCAGAAGAACTCCGGCGCCGGGCTGATGGCCGGTGCCCATCAACAGGTTCGCGCCAGCTGCCTGCGCGACAACGGCCAGTACGGCATGAACGCGTACAAGGCCGGTGACCCCATCCGCGGCCTGGTGGTCGAGGGCAACGAGATCGTGGGCAACAACACCGGCGACTGGGAGCGGCGCCGGAAGGGCTGCGGCTGCACCGGAGGCATCAAGTTCTGGGCCGTCAACGGCGCCGACGTGCGCGGCAACTGGGTGCACGACAACCGCGGAACCGGGCTGTGGGCGGACACCAACAACAATGACTTCCGCATCGAGGACAACGTGTTCGAGGCCAACGACGGTGCCGCGCTGATCTACGAGACCAGCTACAACGCGGTCATCCGCAGGAACACGATCCGGCGGAACAACCGGGTCGAGGGCCGCGGTTACGCCGAGCGCGGCGACAACTTCCCGTTCGCGACCGTCTACCTGTCCGAGTCCGGCGGCGAACCACGGGTCAAAGCCCGCACGGACAAGATCGAGATCTATCGGAACGTGCTGGAGAACAACTGGTCCGGGATCACCCTGTGGGAGAACGCCGACCGGTTCTGCAACAGCCCCGCCAACACCTCGTCCGGTGACTGCACGTTGCTGGTGAAGAAGACGGACCGCTGCGCGCAGCCGGCGATCGCCAAGGCACCGCTGTACGCCGACTGCCGGTGGAAGACCCAGCGGGTGGACATCCACGACAACCGCTTCGTGCTGGACAAGTCCGCCGTCGACTGCACGGTGAAGTGCGACCGGATGGCGGTGCTGGCCAACTACGGCACCTATCCGGACTGGTCGCCGTACCAGGGCGAGCGGGTGTCCGAGGCGATCACCCGCAAGCAGCACAACCGCTGGCACGACAACGTCTACGTCGGGCCATGGAAGTTCGTCGCCTACGACCCGAGCCGGGTGCTCGAATTCGGACAGTGGCAGGGCACGCCGTACCAGCAGGACGCGGGCAGCACCTTCCGTGCACGGGACGGTGGTTGAGATGGCCGCCACTGCGTCCGCGGAGAACCCGTCGAAGATCGTCGGGACGGTGTGGGGGCTGCTGATCCTCAACACGCTCGGCTCCGCCGGGGCGAAGACCATCGTCCCGCTGCCTCGCTCCCTCATCCAGATGGTCACCATGGGCGCGCTGGTCGCCGCGTTCACGCTGGCGCTCGCGGTCAATCTCCGGCTGCGCATCCGGGCCAGCGCCTATCTGCTGCTGCTCACGCTGCTGCTGGTGCTGAGCGTGATCTCCAGCGCGAACCTGGAGTCCGGGTTCGGCGCGCTGTTCCGGTGCGCCCGGCTGGCTCTCTTCGTCGGCACGCTGTGGCTGCTCAGCCGCTGGTGGGACGGCTCCATGACGTTCGTCCGGCATCACATCCGGATGTACTTCGCGGTGCTCGGGTCGGTGGCCGCCGGCCTGGCCGTCTCACCGGGCGCGGCCCTGCCCGACCTCTACGGCGGACGCCTGGTCGGCGCGTTGTGGCCGCTCACCCCGCCGCAGATCGGACAGTACGCCGCGGTGATCATCGGGCTCACCGTGCTGCTCGTACTGGGGCGCCGGACCGACCGGACCAGCGCGGCGGTGGTCATCGTGCCGTCTCTCGTCCTGCTCGCGCTGACCCATACCCGGACGGCCACGCTCGGCCTGTTCATCGGGCTGGCGTTGGCGATCGGCTCGCTGATCCTGACCAGCGCCGCGGCCCGGCGGTTCTTCACCTGGGCGGTGGTGTGCGCCGTGGTGGCCGCGGTGGGGTTCGCCTCCGCGCTGCAGACGTGGTTCCTGCGCGGGCAGAGCAAGGAGAACTTCTCCAACCTCACCGGTCGGGCCAAGGTCTGGGACGCGCTGCTGGCCGCGCCCCGGTCGACGTCGCAGGAGCTGTTCGGTGTGGGCCTGGGCGACAAGTCCTTCGGCGGGCTGCCGATCGACAACAGCTGGCTGGCCGTCTACAACGAGCAGGGCCTGATCGGCGTCACCCTGGTCGCGGCGATCATCGTCGTGCTGGGCGGCGTCGCGATGCTGCGGCCGCCGTCGCTGTCGAGGGCCTGCGCGATCTTCCTGATCAGCTACTGCGGAATCGCGTCGTACACCGAGGCCGGACTGGGCGACGCCTCGCCGTATCTGCTGCATCTGGCCGTGGCCGCCTCGCTGTTGGCGGCACCTGCCGCGGCCACTCCCCCATCGACACCCGAATCGACGCCCGAAGTCCCGCGACGGCGTGTCCCGCGATGGGCCCAGAGATCGGAGGTGATCTGAGCATGCACGTCCTCGTGGTGCACAACCGTTACGCCTCGGCGCAGCCGAGCGGGGAGAACAAGGTCGTAGACCAGGAGGTGGCGCTGCTGCGCGGGGCCGGCCACCGGGTCGAGGTGTTCGAGCGGCGCAGCGACGACATCGCCACCATGTCCCTGCTCACCAAGGTCGCGGTGCCCCTGCGGGTGCCGTGGAACCCGGCGGTCCGCGCGGAGCTCGCCGCCCGGCTGCGCAGCGAGCGGCCCGACGTGGTGCACGTCCACAACGTCTTCCCGCTCCTGTCACCCGCGGTCCTCGCCGCCTGCGCCGACGCCGGGGTGCCCGCCGTCGCCACGCTGCACAACTACACGCAGGTCTGCCCGCCCGGCACGCTCCAGCGGGACGGCCGGCCGTGCACCGAGTGCGTCGGGTCGTCGGTCCCGCTGCCCGCCGTCCGGCATGGCTGCTACCGCGGCTCCCGCCTCGCGACGGTGCCGCTCGCGGTCAGCCTGTCGGCCAACCGGCGGCGGTGGTGGTCCGGCGTGGAGCGGTTCCTGTGCATCTCCGCGGCGCAGCGCGACGTGCTCGTGCGGGCGGGCATGCCGGCCGAGCGGCTGGTGGTGAAGCACAACTTCGTGCCCGACCCGGACGCCCGCCGCTCGGACGCCGGCGAGCATCTGCTCTACCTCGGCCGGCTCGCCGAGGCCAAGGGCGTACGGCTGCTCATGACCGCGTGGGACGAGCTCGCGGCGAGCGGGGGTGTGGGCGTGCCGCTCGTGATCGCCGGCACGGGACCACTGGAGGCGGAGGTCACGGCCTGGGCGGCGGGCCGGGACGACGTGCGCTACGTCGGTCTGTACGACACGGCGGAGTGCCAGAAGGCCATCGCGCGGTCGATCGCCGTGGTGGCTCCCTCGACGTGGCTGGAGGCGTTCGGCCTGGTGGTCGTGGAGGCGATGGCGGCCGGGGTCCCGGTCGTCGCCGCCGGTCACGGTGCCTTCGTCGAGCTCGTCGAGGACGGCGTGACCGGGCTGCTGCACCGGCCGGGCGAGGCCGCCTCGCTCGCGTCCCGCATACGCCGGATCACGGCCGATCCGGACCGCAACCAAGAGATGGGCCAGGCTGCCCGGCGCCGTTACGAGCAGGGCTTCAGCCCGGGCGTCGGCCTGGAGCGCCTGGTGGAGGAGTACCGCACCGCGATCGCGGGTCGGTCAGCACTGGCTCGCGGTGGGGACACCCACGCGAACAGGGGGGATGGGGACAGTAGATGACACAATGCCGACTCTGCGGCTCGGAAGCGATGGCGAGCGTCGTCGATCTCGGGGCGACACCACCATGTGAGAGCTTTCTCGCCGCGGACCAACTGGACCGGGCGGAGCCCGCGTACCCGCTGCACCTGCGGGTCTGCACCGACTGCTGGCTCGCGCAGATTCCTCCGCTGATCACGCCGGAGGAGACGTTCAGCGAGTACGCGTACTTCTCCTCCTTCTCGACCTCCTGGGTGGAGCACGCGCGCACGTTCGTCGCCGACGCCGTCGAGCGGCTGGATCTCGGCACCGACGCCTTCGTGGTCGAGGTCGCGAGCAACGACGGATACCTGCTGAAGCATGTGGTGGACCGTGGGATCCGCTGCCTCGGCATCGAGCCGTCGGTGAACGTCGGCGCCTCGGCGCGGGACGCGGGCGTGCCCACGCTCACGGAGTTCCTGAGCCCGGACACCGGCTCGGCCGTCCGCGAGGAGCACGGCCCGGCGAATCTGGTCGTGGCCAACAACGTGTACGCGCACATCCCCGACGTGGTCGGGTTCACCCAGGGGCTGCGCGCCCTGGTGGCCGACGACGGCTGGGTCTCCATCGAGGTGCAGCACCTGCTGACCCTGATCGAGGAGAACCAGTACGACACGATCTACCACGAGCACTTCCAGTACTACACGGTCGCGTCCGCGATCCACGCCCTGGCCAGCGGCGGACTCACGCTCGTGGACGTCGAGTTGCTGCCCACGCACGGCGGCTCCATCCGGCTGTGGGCCCGCCCGGCGGAGGTGGCCGGCGAGCCGACGCAGCGGGTGGCCGACGTACTGGCCCGGGAGAAGGCCGCCGGACTCCAGGAGCTGTCCGGGTACACCGAGTTCTCGGCGCGGGTCGCCAAGGTACGCCGGGACCTGCTGAAGTTCCTCATCGAGGCGGCCGAGCGCGGCGAGACGGTCGTCGGCTACGGCGCCCCCGGCAAGGGCAACACCCTGCTCAACCACTGCGGCATCCGGCCCGACCTGCTCCCGTACACGGTCGACCGCAACCCCTACAAGCACGGCAGGTTCACCCCGGGCACCCGCATCCCGATCCTGGCGCCCGATCAGATCGCGGCCGACCGACCGGAGTACGTCCTGGTCCTCCCGTGGAACCTGCGGGCCGAGCTGGTCGAGCAGCTGTCCTTCATAGGCGACTGGGGCGGCCGGCTGGTCTTCCCCATCCCGGAACTGAGCATTGTCGAGGTCAAGGCATGAAGGTCGTTCTGTTCTGCGGCGGTTACGGGATGCGGATGCGGAGCGGTGCCGCAGACGACGTACCCAAGCCGATGGCGATGGTCGGCCCCCGGCCGCTGATCTGGCACGTCATGCGCTACTACGCGCACTTCGGGCACAAGGAGTTCATCCTGTGCCTCGGGTACGGGGCGCACCACATCAAGGACTTCTTCCTCAACTACGAGGAGACGACGTCCAACGACTTCGTGCTGCGCGGCGGGCGGACCGAGCTGCTGTCCACCGACATCGCCGACTGGACGATCACGTTCGCGCAGACCGGCATCGAGTCGCCGATCGGGGAGCGGCTGCGCCGGGTGCGGCACCATCTGGACGGCGACGAGATGTTCCTCGCCAACTACGCCGACGTGCTCACCGACGCCCCGCTGCCGGAGATGATCGAGAAGTTCGCCGCGCGCGACGCGGGTGCGTCGATGATGGTGGTGCCGCCGCAGTCGTCGTTCCACTGCGTGGAGTTGGGCGAGGACAACCTGGTGGGCGGCATCACCGCGGTGAGCGAACTGCCGCTGTGGGAGAACGGCGGCTACTTCGTGCTCCGCCAGGAGGTCTTCGACCACATTCCCGAGGGCGGGGATCTGGTCGCCGACGGATGCGCCCAACTGGCCAAGCAGGGGCGGCTGGTGGCGCACCAGCACCGCGGTTTCTGGAAGCCGACGGACACCGTGAAGGAGCGCGCCGCGCTCGACGAGGCCTACGCCCGGGGCGACCGCCCGTGGGCCGTGTGGGAGCACGACAACGCCGGGGTGAGCGCGTGATCCGGCTCGGTGCCGGGCGCCCGGACCGGATCGTCGCGGTGGGCGCGCACTGCGACGACATCGCCATCGGCACCGGCGGCACGCTGCTGACGCTGTGCCTCGCGCGGCCGGGTCTCCGGGTCGACGCGCTGGTGCTCTCCGGCGGCGGCAGCGAGCGCGAGCAGGAGGAGCGGGCGGCGCTCGCCGCCTTCTGCCCGGGCGCCGACCTGCGGCTGACCGTGCTCAAGCTGCCGGACGGCCGGATGCCCGTGCACTGGGACGAGGCCAAGGCCGCGGTCGAGGAGTTGCGCGGGCAGACCGACCCCGATCTGATCCTGGCCCCGCGCACCGATGACGCGCACCAGGACCACCGCGGCCTGGCGCAACTGATCCCCACCGCGTTCCGCGACCACCTCGTGCTCGGCTACGAGATCGTCAAGTGGGACGGCGACCTCGGCCGCATGGCGGCGTACCAGCCGCTGTCGACGGAGATCGCCGAACAGAAGGTGCGGCTGCTGCAGGAGCACTACGCCTCGCAGCGGCACCGGCCCTGGTACGACCGGGAGGCCTTCCTCGGGCTCGCCCGGATCCGCGGCATCGAATGCCACGAGCGATACGCCGAAGCGTTCGCCGTCACCAAACTCACGCTCAACCTGGGGGGTTGAACCTTGCGCGTACTGCTGACCGGACACCAGGGATATCTGGGAACCGTCATGGCCCCGGTCCTCACGGCCGCCGGGCACGAGGTCGTCGGCCTCGACGCCGGCCTGTTCGCCGACTGCGTCCTGGGCCCGACGCCCGCGGACCCGTCGGGGCACCGGGTGGACCTGCGCGACGTCACGGCCGAACACGTGGCCGGCGTCGACGCCGTGATCCATCTGGCCGCGCTCTCCAACGACCCGCTGGGCTCGCTGGCCCCGGAGCTCACCTACGACATCAACCACCACGCGTCCGTACGGCTGGCCCGGCTGGCCCGCGACGCCGGAGTGCGGCGCTTCCTGTACGCGTCGACGTGCTCGGTCTACGGCGCCGCCGGCGGCGACGACCTGGTCGCCGAGGACGCCCCGCTGCGCCCGGTGACGCCGTACGCGGAGTCCAAGGTGCGGGTGGAGGACGACCTGCACGCGCTGTCCGACGGCGACTTCAGCCCGGTGTACATGCGCAACGCCACCGCGTTCGGCTACTCGCCCCGGCTGCGCGCCGACATCGTGCTGAACAACCTGGTGGGCCACGCGCTGCTGTCCGGCGAGGTGCTGGTGCTCTCCGACGGCACGCCCTGGCGTCCGCTGGTGCACGCCGCCGATATCGCACGGGCCTTCACGGCCGCGCTGACCGCACCGCGCGAGGCGGTGCACGACCGGGCGTTCAACATCGGCAGCGAGATCAACAACGTCACGGTCGCCGAGATCGCCGAGCAGGTCGCCGAGGCGGTGGCCGGCGCGAAGGTGAACATCACCGGGGAGAACGGCGCCGATCCGCGGTCCTACCGCGTGGACTTCTCCCGGTTCCGCTCGGCCATCCCCGGCTTCGACTGCGAGTGGACGGTGAAGCAGGGCGCGATCGACCTAGCCGACGCCTACCGGCAGCACGGGCTGACCCGGGAGGACTTCGAGCAGCGCTTCACCCGCCTCGCCGTGCTGCGCGCGGCGTCCGAGGCGGGCGCCGTCGACGACACCCTGCGGTGGCGCCGGTGACCGAGCACGGCGATGAGATGTACGCCCTGGTGGAGCGGCTGTACCCGCTCTGCCGGAGCATCACCGGCGACGGTGTGCGCGCCACCCTGGACATCGTCGGCGAGTACATCCCGCTGCA
>JABFYB010000480.1 GCA_013361475.1 Hamadaea sp. | reverse complement strand
GCCGCAGCCGGCCGAGGCCGCGAAGGAGTCGGTGGCGCTGGCCCGGGACCTCCAGGATCCCGGCGTCCTGGTCTTCGCGCTCAACGGTCTGTTCATGCAGAGTTTCGGCCGATGCGGGCTGGCGCCGGTGCGCGACGGCATCGGCGCCGAGCTGATCGAGGTGTCCGCCCGGCATGGGCTGCCGACGTACGAGGTGCTCGGTCACCTCGTCCGCCTGCAGGCGCGCAGCGCGCTCGGCGATCTGACCGGCGCCGCCCGGTACGCCGAAGCCGCCGACGAGCTGGCGAACCGGCACGATCTGCCGCTCGTGCGGGTCTTCACCACCTGGTTCCGAGCGCTCCGGCAGGCGGTCGACGGTGACCCCGACGAAGCCGAGTACGCCTACCGCGCCGCCGCCGGGACGCTCACCGACGCGGGGATGCCCGGGTTGTCGGCGGGCCTGCTGCCGTTGGCGTTGCTGGGCCTGCGGCTGACGACCGGCCGCCCGATCGGGGATCTCGACGATCTCGGCGGCTGGGGGCCCTACGAGCCGTGGGCGCGCCCGTTGCTGCTGCTCGACGAGGGTGCGCCCGATGCTGCCCGGGTGGCGCTGCGAGACCTGCCCGATCCGCCCGCCGATCATGTTCAGGAAGCCCTGTGGTGTCTCGCCGGCCGGGCGGCGATCGCGGTGGGAGACGAGGACCTCGCGCGCCGGGCGTACGCGGCGCTGCTGCCCGCGGCCGAGGAGGTGGCCGGCGCCGGCAGCGGGATGGTCACCTTCGGTCCGGTCACTGCGCAGCTGAAAGCCCTGGTCGCAGCCATCGGGTGATACCCGGGGTTCGCACGGGATTTCCGCCGTGTCGAGGTTGACTCCGCACGATTGTCACGCTCTGCTAGTAAGCGACTACTTTGTGTGATTTGTTGTGATCTGGGGGGACCGTGGACCTTCACGGCGAGACTTCGCGCAGGCCGTTCTGGCGTCAGCGCACCGTCGCGCTCGCGTGCGCGCTGGGACTCGGCATCGGTGGCACCGTCGCCTTCATGGGCGTCGCGTTCGGTGCGTCGGGCACGCTGGCCAGCCAACTGGTCCTGGTGAGCAGCGGCAGCCGGCCGTTCGACGCCACATCGGGTCCCGGCAAGGACGACTCGCCCATCGACGAGGTGGTGCGGACCAGCGACACCGTGACCTACCGGGTGGACCTGTCGAGCCGGGGCACCGTGGACGAGGTCACGGCGAACCTGGTGACCGCCGGACCGGCGACCTTCCAGACCGTCCCGCCGCTCTGCACCAACCGCGAGGACGCGATCAGCCGCGACGGCAAGGCGATCAGCTGCGACATCGGCGCGCAGACGAACCAGACCAACGGCGTCGAGTTCAGCCTCAAGGTCGACGGCGACGCCGCCAACGGGGCCGAGGTGAAGACCACGGGCACGGTCGCCGGCCAGGGTGTGGCGGCGGTCCCGGCCGGGGAGTCCACGGTGGTCGTCTCGGCCGCACCGGAGTGGGACCTGTCGGCGACCGAGGCGCAACCGCTGATCACCGGCGGCGCGCGCGACGGCGTCTACGGCAACTTCATCGCCTTCCCGCTCGCGATCCTGCACCGGGGACCGGGCGTACGCGGGGTGGAGGCGCTCAATCCGGCGCTGTCGTTCGGCGTCGACCTGAGCAAGCTGTACGAGGCGGAGGCGCCGGGCACCGGCGACTGGCAGCTCGTCGGGTGTTCGCCCAACGGCGTCGGCGATCCGGTGTTCCCGGCCCTCCCCGGTACGCGAGACTTCGGCAACCCGGCGACGATCGGCTGCACGCGTACGGGCGACACGGTGGACGTGGTGCTCGACGGGCTCGACACGAGCATGAAGCAGTCGCCGCTGCACACCTACGGCAACCTGCCGCTGCCCCTGGAGACCACGTACGCCTTCGCCGGCAAGCTGGTCGTCTTCATCCCCGGTGACGATCTGCTGAAGTACGGCGAGTCCAAGCAGGGCGTCAACTTCCTGCGGCTGCGGGCCGAGCTGCCGCGGCTAGCCGTGAAGAGCATCTCGGGGGCGCTCAACGAGGGCGACCTGCCGACGAACAACGCGGCGAGCACCGAGCTGAACGACGCCGCCGCTGGTGAGATCGCGACGCTGTTCGGCTCCGAGATGGCCAACGGCGACGCCACCATGGTCGCGCCGGGCCGGGAGACGCCGCTCGACCGCAAGGGCAAGATCACTCCGGGGACGAAGTACACCGTCCAGGTCGTCTCGAAGAACCTCGGCAAGGTCCCGCACGGTGAACCGGGCCGGGTGTGCGCGGTGTTCGACAACTCCGTCCAGCAGCCGACCGGCCAGTACGCCGCGGTCGCCGGGCTCGCCGACGGCGGCAAGGAACCGGTGCCCGGCGCGCAGCTGTCCTGGGGCGTGGGCACCGGACCGGTCGGCCCGGCTAGCGGCTGTGGCGACGACGAGGCCACGTGGTATCCGTCGCTCGACGCCGTGCCCGGCGGAGCCGCCGAGGTCGACCGCGCCCGCTGGATCGTCACCGAACCGCAGCCCGTCGGCTCCTACTACCGGTTCGTGCTGGAGGAGAAGATCTCGCCGTCGGCCACCGACGGTACGGAGGTCAAGACGTGGGGCCGGGCGAGCTGGGCCGGACGTCACGGTGGTGCGGAGGAGCGCCCGGCGCCCGACGACGTCAGCGCGGTCGGCCCGATGTCGGACCGCATGGTGGTGCTGGCCTCGGCCGCCCGGGTCACCGTCAAGACGGCGGAGACGGCCGACAGCGCCGAGCGCCCGTCGGACGACCTGCAGTCGGTCCAGCCGGACCAGCCGGTGCGGTTCATCGTGCAGGCCACGTTGACCGACAGCACCGCCAAGGTCGGCCGGGCCTGCCCGGTCAGCGTGGAGGTCAAGCTCCCCGCCCAGGTACGCGTCGTCGACGCCGCCGCGACCCTCACCCCGGCCGCCACGACGAAACTGCCGGACGGGTCGACGAGCCTGCGCTGGGAGCTCGGCGAACGGCACATCAACGAGCTGCTGCCCGCCATCGATCTGCGGACGAGCGTCACCAAGGACGTCTCGGCCGGGCACGACCTCACCGCGATCGCGACGATCTCAACCGTCTGCGACGTGTCGCCGGCCGAGGACCGTACGGCGTCGCGCTCGCTGACCGTGACCGGGCAGGGGGCGTACCGGGTGGTCATGGAGGCCGCCGCACCCGCCGTGGCGGTGGGGGACGACGTCTCCTTCCTGCTCAAGGAGACCAACGCCTGGACCAGCCCGGTCCGCTCCAGCGACCTCATCATGAAGGTCCCGGCGAGCGGCGACGTCGCGAACACCGACGTCAGCGGCCCGGTCGTCCTGGAGAAGGTACAGGCTCCGGCCGGCGCGACCGTCCGGTACACCGGCGTACCCGGCGATCGGATCGACCTCGACGTCAACGACAAGTCCAACCAGCCCGGCGGCGACACCGCCTGGTGCCTGGCGGACGAGTTCGGCCGGGAGCGGTGCCCGGAGAAGATGGCCGCCGTCACCGGCATCCGGGTCAGCTCCACCGTCCCGCTGGCGGCCAACGGCACCCGGGTGACCACTGTGGTCCTCGACGCGCCGCAGTCCAAGGACGGCGAGGAACTCGGTGGGGTGTTCGGGGCCAAGGCGGACGGGCTGGCACTGCCGGTCCGGTCCAACGACCTGACCGTACGCCTGCTCGCGGGTTCGGTCAGCGGGCGCGTCTGGCGGGATCTGGACCGCGACGGCGTACGCGACGACGGCGAACCCAGCCTGGCCGGGATTCCCGTCACACTGACCGGAGACCCGGAGAACTGCGCGATGAGCGAGCGCCGGACGACGACCGACGCGCAGGGCCACTACCGGTTCGCCGAGTTGTGCCCCGGCTCCTACCAGGTGGATCTCGACGCTCCGCCCGGATCCCGGTTCACGACGGAGAACGCGGTGGCCGACCCGCAGCGGGACTCCAATGTGAACTCCGACGGCACCTCCGCGCCGTTGGCCGTACGCCGCCTGTTCGTCGCCGCGCCGACCGGTCGACAGCTCGACGACGTCAGCGACGTCCCGGCAGTCGACGCGGGCCTCGTCACCGAGGCCGCCCCGGCGACGCCGACCGCGACGACCAGCGGTGGCGCGCCGGTGCCCACCACGGCGCCGGGTGGCGGGACGCCAACGGCGGGCAGCAGTGTCGATCCGGTCGGCGCCACCTCGACCGCCGTGGCCGCGCCGACCTCGGCACCCACCTCGGGAACGAACCCGATCGGGTCGACGCCGTCCGCCGGAAGCAACCCGACCGCGTCGACGCCCGGATCGAGCGGCGGCACCGAAGATCCCGGCGTCGGCACGCTGGAGGCTCCGGTGACCTCGTCGGCGACCGACGGATCCGCGACCGGAACCAACGGGACGGGGTCCCCGACGGCCGGAACGGACTCGACCACCACGTCGGACACGGCGGGCGGGGACGACCTGCCGCACACCGGCACACCGGGCTGGCTGTGGCCGAGCGTGTTCACCGGCACCGCCGCGGTCCTCGTCGGCGCGCTGCTGCTGATCATCACGTTGCGGCGGCGGCGCTTCGAGTAACGCATCCGCGTGCGCGCTGGATCAGGGATCCGCGTCGAATCTTGACTCAAGATTCGACCGGGATCCCTGATCCAGCGCGGGGACGACCGTCCGAGGGTCAGGCGGCCACCGGCGTACGCCGGAAGACGACCGGCGCGAACGCGGCGGCCAGGCACAGCCCGGCGACCGGCATCAGGTCCAGCGTGACCGGCGGCAGCAGG
>JABFYB010000665.1 GCA_013361475.1 Hamadaea sp. | reverse complement strand
GCCGCCCCCAGGTCACTCCTCGGCGAGGATGGCGTAGAGCTTCCGGCGCGTCTCGTTGAGGATCTCCAGCGCGCGGGCGCGCTGCTCCGGCGTACCGGATGCGCCCACCTGGTGCAGGGCCTGCATGATCCCGAACCCGGCCTGTCGGAAGTCTTGAGCCTCGCTGACCTCGTCGGCCGTGAACTCCTGCCACGGGGCGCGGTTGGTCTCGGCCTCGGCCGCGGCGCGGCCTGCCTCGGTCAGGGCGTAGCTCTTGCGACCGCCCACTGCGCCGGCTGGGCCGGTGCCCGACGCATCCGTTTGTGCCCCGGCAATGGTGGCCTCGATCAGGCCTTCGTCTTCCAGCAGCTGCAGGGTCGGGTACACCGAGCCCGGTGATGGCCGCCAGACGCCGCCGGTTCGGGTCTCCAGTTCGGAGATCATCTCGTAGCCGTGCATGGGGCGCTCGGCGAGCAGGCCCAGGATCGCGGCGCGGACGTTGCCACGGCGGCCCCGGCCTCGACCGCCGCCGCGGCGACCGTGCGGTCCCGGCCCGAATCCGGGGCCGAAGCCCGGCATGGGCGGGAAGCCCGGGCGGCCGCCGAAGGCGAACTGCCGATGCTCATGGTCATGGTGCGCGTGATGCGCTTCGCGAAGTCGTTCGCGCAGTTCTCGAGGGATGCGGTTCCTCATCTCGGTTCTCCTATCGTTGTTCTATCACCGATGCGTTAACGATATATCGGAAACTGATCGCCTGCAAGTGGTCGCGCGAACCTTCGTGTTCTGGCAGGCTGGAAGCGTGCTCACGAAGTCGGCGGTCCGGCAGCTCGGCGAGGCCGAGCGGCCGGAGATCGAGCGGCTGCTCGCCACGGATCCCTACGTCACCGCTCAGGTCTGGGAGCGGCTCGCCGCGCGCGGCCTCGGCTGGTGGCGGGCCGACGGCCGGATCTACGGCTACGGTCCGCGCGGCCGGCTCGACGCCATCTGCTGGCTGGGTACCCAGCTCACGCCGGTCGCAGCCACCGGCGACGCGGTCGTCGCCTTCGCCGAGGTGCTCGGCCGCCTGGGGCGTACCTGCACGAGCATCGTGGGCCAGCGCGACCAGGTGATCGACCTGTGGGACCGGCTCTCGCCCCGGTGGGGGCGGGCTCGCGACGTCCGCGCGGTCCAGCCGCTGCTGGTCGCTTCCCGGCCCGCGCCGGTTCCGGCCGATCCAGGGGTACGCCTCATGCGCGCCGACGAGATCGACGTGCTCTTCCCGGCGGCGGTCGCGATGTACACCGAGGAGGTCGGCGTCTCCCCGTTGGACGGTGGCCGGGGCTACCGTCAGCGGGTCGCCGAGCTGGTCAAGTCCGGCCGGGCATACGCGAAGGTGGTCGACGGGCGGGTCGTGTTCAAGGCCGACCTCGCGGTGATCACTCCACATACGGCACAGGTGCAGGGCGTCTGGGTGGATCCGGCGTGGCGGGGGCGGGGGATCGCGACGGCCGGCATGGCGGCGGTGGTGAACGACGCGCTGCGGCGGGTCGCCTCGACGGTGAGCCTCTACGTCAACGATTACAACGTGCCGGCTCGGCGTGCGTACAAGACGTGTGGCTTTCAGCAGGTCGCGGAGCTGGCCACAGTGCTCTTCTGAGGACGGACCGGATCGAATCGCGGCGCGCCGATCCCCGCGTATTTCGCTACTTTGCGCATATGAGCGACTACGTTGCGCAACGATAGAGGAGCAGGCAAGTTACTGGCGCAGAGGTGTGTGGGCCCGATGGGGCGGATCGAGAAGAAGCTCTCCGACAGCACCACGAAGTACTACTGGTACCCCGGAGAGAAGCAGGAATGGATCCGCGCCGCAGTGTCGATCGGGGTCGGTATCGTCGCCGCCGCCTTGCTGATGCTGATGACCCACAACAGCGTGACGGCGGTGGTCGTCGGTACTTCGGCCACCTTGGCGCTGGCCGGCTTCAACTTCGGTCGCCGGGACTCCAAGGCGCTGGCCGGTTTCCCGGGCATGGCCGACAAAGCCGCGCGCCGCGCCGCGATCGGGCACACCGGCCGGGCCGCCTGGCGTGGACTCGTGATGGGGGTGGGCAGTGCCGCGGCGGCGGTGCTCGTCATCAACCTGAGTCCCCAGGGCTGGCTCTACGACTGGCTGCTGCCGGTCGTCCCGGCGGTCGTCTGCGCGATCGCCCGGCAGATCGGGCTGGTCTGGGAGAAACTCGGCACCACGGTGTCGACCAAGGGCCCCGCCGCCGAGCCCGCGAAAGCCGAGCCGGCGAAGGCCGTCCCCACCGACGGCTAGCTGTGACGCAGCGCTCCCATAAAACCATTTGGGCCGGTCGGGTACCGGTGGGAACATCCTCGGGTGGCGCTGCTCGAAGCTCATGACCTGACCAAGACCTTCCGCCGCCCCGAGAAGGATCCGGGGTTGCGCGGTTCGGTCAAACACTTATTCCAACGCAGGTACAGCACGAAAACGGCGGTCGGTGGCGTCGATCTGTCCATTGAGGCCGGTGAGGCGGTCGCGTACGTCGGCCCGAACGGGGCCGGCAAGTCCACCACCATCAAGCTGCTCACCGGCATCGTCGAGCCGACCAGCGGCGAGGTGCGCATCGGGGGCCTGGTCCCGCACCGCAACCGCGTCGCCAACTCCCGCCAGATCGGCGTGCTGTTCGGCCAGCGTACGCAGCTGTGGTGGGACCTGCCCGTCCGTGAGTCCCTGGCGCTGCTCCGGGACATGTACGACCTGACCCCGGATCGTTTTCGCGCCCAGTTGAAGCGCTTCGACGAAGTGCTCGGGCTGGACGAGCTGCTGCCGGTGGTGGCCCGCAAGCTGTCGCTCGGTCAGCGGATGCGGGCCGATCTGGCCTGCGCCCTGCTGCACAGCCCGAGGATCGTGTTCCTCGACGAGCCGACGATCGGTCTCGACATCTCGGTCAAGGACCGGGTCCGGGAGTTCCTCCGGCAGCTCAAGGCCGACGGCACGACCATCATGCTGACCACGCACGACCTCGGCGACATCGAGGACACCTGCGAGCGCATCGTCATCATCGACGACGGCCGGGTCATCTACGACGGTTCACTCGCCCAGGTGAAGGACCGGTACGCCCGCGAACGCCGGGTGCATCTGCAACTCGGCTCGGACTTGACCGTCGCCGACCTGGCCGGCCGGTTCCCCCAGGCGACCGTCACGGCGGCGGCCGAGGGGCGGCGGGAGTTCACCGTCGCCTTCGACAAGGCGGAGCTGACCGCCGGAGCCGTCCTCGCCGGGGTGGCGCAGATCGCCGAGGTGCTCGAAGTCAAGATCGACGAGCCCGCGATCGAGGACGTCGTCCGCAAGGTCTACGCCGGTGAGCTGCTGCTCGCCGAGGGGAGTACGCCGTGAAGCCGGGGAGGCTCTCGGCCGAGCCGCCAGGAGTGCGGTCGGCGTACCTGACGATGGCGCGCAACTCCATGCGGAGCACGTTCGCCTTCCGGACGGCGTTCCTGATGGCGGCGGTCGCGGCGTGTTTCCAGCTCGTCGCCACCGTCGCGTTGTGGAGCGCCCTGCTGTCCAACGGCGGCAGCATCGGCGGCTTCACCCTGCCGGAGATGAAGGCGTACCTGCTCGTGGGGTATGTGACGGGCTGGCTCGGCAACGCGATCGGGGAGTGGACGCTGGCCAACCGCATCCGCGACGGTCAGGTGGCGCTGGACCTGGTGAAGCCGATCGAGACGCAGAAGATGATGTTCGCCCAGGTCCTCGGCGGGCTGCCGATGGAGCTGATCATGATCGTCACGGTCGGGGCCGGTTTCGTCCTCGTGGCCGGCCCGATGCCGGGACCGAGCAACATCCCGCTGTTGCTGCTGAGCCTGCTGTGCGTGATGCCGATCCGGTTCTGCATCGGGTTCCTCACGACGCAGCTCGTCTTCTGGACGCAGAACTTCCACGGTGTCGCCTGGGCCCGGAACGCGCTGGGAGCGGTGCTCTCCGGCTCGCTCGTCCCGCTGTCGCTCATGCCCGGCTGGCTCCAGGCGACCGCGGCGGTGCTGCCGTTCGCCAGCCTGACCTCGACCCCGGCCCTGATCTATCTCGGCAAGGTCTCGACCTCGACGGCGTACCTCCTGATCGGGGGACAGGTGTTCTGGGTCGTGGCCCTCTGGTTCATCGCCCGCGTGGCGTTCCGCGCGGCCTCCCGGCAGGTGACCGTCCATGGTGGCTGAAAGCGATCGGCAGTCGAAAGTCCTTTTCTGGGGCGGGTGGGCGGACCTACGCCGGAACGCCCGGCTCTATCGCCGTAGCCTGGGCGCGGTCGTCCGGGCGGTCCTGGAGTACGTCTCCGACTTCTGGATCCTCATCGCGGCCGGGATCGTGACGCAGTCCCTCGGGCTCGTCTTCCTCAGCGTCGTCATGGCCCGGGTCCCGCACCTCAACGGCTGGTCCTACCCGGAGATGGTGCTGATCTACGCCCTCGCCGGGGTCAGCTCAGGCATCGTGCCGGTGATCTCCGACGGGATCTGGCAGCTCGCGTCGTTCATCCACAACGGTCAGCTCGACTACGCGCTGACGCGACCGGCCCCGCCGCTGATGCAGGTCATGAGCGCCTGGGTCGGCTTCAACGGGGTCGGCGACCTCGTGGCCTCGGCCGCCATGCTGACCTGGGCCCTCACCCGGGTCGACGTCCACTGGACCCCGCTGAACGTGCTGATCCTGCTGGTCCTGATGATCAGCGGCATCGCGCTGCGGCTGGCGATGTGCGTCGTGGCCAACACGGTGTCGTTCTGGCTGCGGATGCCGATGCCGATG
>JABFYB010000006.1 GCA_013361475.1 Hamadaea sp. | reverse complement strand
GCGGCCCCGGTCGCCGCCTTGGCGCTGCCCGGGCCGGCCGCCGCGGCCGGCGCCCCCGGCATCGCCGAACGGCTTACCCAGGCCTTCACCGCTTACGGAAACAGCGGGCGCGGCTGGACGGGAGCGGACTCGACGTACTCGGTCCGGCTTCCCGGCGAACGCCAGCTCTGGCTCTTCTCGGACACGTTCCTCGGCACCGTCGACCCGGACGGGTCCCGGCCGGCGGACAGCCCGATCGTCAACAACACCTTCGTCGTGCAGCGGGGCGGCACGATGACCACGATCCACGGGGGAACGGCGGCCGAGCCGGCCGCGATCCTGTCGCCGGACCAGGCCGACTCCTGGTACTGGCTCGGCGGCGCGTACCTCGGCGCGGGCGCGCTCAACGTGATGTTCCTGCGGTTCGAGCGGTTCGGGCCGGGGATGTGGGACTGGGCCTGGAAGGAGAACGTCCTGGCCCGGTTCGACATCGCGACGCTGGCCGTCAAGAGCGTGCACCCGATGCCGTCCGCGGCCAACGTGCAGTGGGCGAGCTGGTTGCAGCGCATCGGCGGGCACACCTATGTGCACGGTGTCGAGGATCTCGGCCTCACGAAGTACATGCACGTCGCCCGGGTCGCCGGCGACGACCTGCGGCGGCCGTGGGAGTACTTCACCGGCGACGGCTGGTCGGCGTCCGAACAGGACTCCGCCCGGGTCATGGCCGGCGTCGGCAACGAGTACAGCGTGACGCCGTGGCGGGACCGGTGGCTGCTGGTCACGCAGGACACGAACACCTTGTTCAGCAACGAGATCGTGGGCTACACGGCCCCGTCGCCGACCGGTCCGTTCGGTGACCGGCGGCTCCTCCACACGATGCCGGAGAGCGGCTTGTTCGGCAGTTACGGCGATCCGGACGTGATCACCTACAACGCGCACGAACACCCGGAGCTCCGGCGTGACGACACAGTGGTCATCACCTATAACGTCAACAGCCTTACCTTCACCGATGTGCTGGAAGACGTGACCAAGTACCGACCACGGTTCGTCGAAGTCCAGCTCGCGCCCTAAGGGCGGACCGAGCTACGAAGGAGACCGAGATGGGGGAGCTGGTACGCCAGAGCCTGTCCGACTCGCTGACCGAACGGATCATGGAGTTGATCCGCGATCAGGGCTTGCGTCCGGGAAACCGGCTGCCCTCGACGCGGGCGCTCGCCGAGCGGTTCGCGGTGGCCATGCCGACGGTGCGGGAGTCCCTGCGCCGGCTGCAGACCACCGGGGCGATCGAGATCAGGCACGGTTCCGGCGTCTACGTCAGCGAGGCGGTCGACCGTCTCGTCCTGCCGAACCCGAACGTTCCGGAGCCCCGCGGCGAGCAGCTGATCCAACTGCTCGACGCGCGGGCGCTGATGGAGCCCTATCTCGCCGGACTCGCGGCCGCCCGCCGCGACCCCCAACGCCTGGCGGATCTGCGTGAGCTGCTCGCCACGGCGCAACGTCACCTGGCCGGCGCGTCCGGCGACGACGCAGCGTTGCACGAGGCCAACATGGCCTTCCACCGGGCGGTGGCCGCCGCCAGCGGTCACGGGGTGCTTCGCGAGGTCGTCGACTCCCTCCTGTTCGTCCACGCCGGCGAACAACGCGAGATCCTCCAGCTCTTCGACGACCGGGTACGCGACTACGACGAGCACCGTGCCGTCCTCGAGGCCATCGAGGCCGGCGACGTGCAGCTCGCCGGTGATCTGATGCGCCGTCATCTCGACGACGTGAAGGCAGTGGTCACCAAGCACGCCCGGCAGGAGAGCGAACCGTCCCCTTAGAAAGGCGATAACCGTGCGGCGTACGCGACTGCTCACGGCGGTCGTCGTCACCGCGGCCCTGGCCTTGTCGGCCTGCGGTTCCGGTGGCGACTCGAAGACCGAAGGCAAGACCCAGCTGAAGCTCTACAACGACAAGGGCGCCTGGTCGCCCTACTTCAAGGAGATCGGCACCCTGTCCCAGCAGCAGATCGGGCTGGGGATGGAGCCGGTCGGATACACCGACGCGAACACCTACGACGCGTTCATCAAGGCGTCCTTCCGCACCAACGTCAAGCCGGACCTGTTCACCTGGCACACCGGCGCGCAGCTCGAGGAGATCGTCAAGGCCGGGCAGGTCGCCGACACCTCGTCGCTGTGGACCGACGCCATCGGCAAGGGCTACCTGCCCGAGTCGCTCAAGCAGTACTACACCTTCGACGGCAAGCAGTACTGCGTACCGCTGAACGTCGCGTACTGGGTGATGTTCTACAACAAGAAGGTCTTCGACGACGCCGGCGTGCAGCCGCCGAAGACCTGGGCCGACATGATGGACGCGGCCGCCAAGCTGAAGGCCAAGGGCGTCACGCCGTTCTACGGCACCTCCCAGCTGTTCAGCTTCGTCTGGTTCCAGCAGCTGTTCATCGGCCAGGATCCGCAGCTCTACAACGACCTCGGCACCGGCAAGGCGAAGTTCACCGATCCGGGCGTCGTCAAGGTCATGGAGCAGTGGAAGTCGCTGATCGACTCCGGCTACATGTCCGACCCAGGGGACAAGACCGAGCCGCAGGAGCTGCTGAAGTCGGGCAAGGTCGCGATGGCGCCCTTCGGAACCTGGTTCAACACGAGCATGACCCAGGTCGGGCTCAAGCCCGGAACCGATTACGGCATGTTCACCATCCCGAACCTGAACCCGGCCAACACGAAGAACACCCTGCTGTTCGAGAGCGGCCCGTTGTGCGTCCTGGACAAGGCCCCGGACAAGGCGGCGAGCCTGAAGTTCGCGCAGTGGTGGCTGGAGCCCGCGGCGCAGGAGAAGTGGGCGACCTCGCGCGGCGACGTGTCGGCCAACCCGAAGGTCACGATCCCGGATCCGGCGCTCAACGCGATCAACCAGTCGGCGGGCGGTTCGGACGTCGCCCTGGCCAGCCGCTTCTTCGAGCTGGTGCCGGCGCCGGTGCTCACCGCCGCGCTGGACGCCTTCGGGGCGTTCACGGTCAAGCCCGCGGACTACCAGAAGCAGTTGGCGACGCTGCAGAAGGCGGCCGACGACTACTGGGCGAAGGCCGGTAAGTGAGATGACGACTCGTAGCCGCCGAGGCGGTTGGAACAAGGCGGACCGCCTCGGCGGCTACGGCTTCGTGTCGCCCGCCGTCCTCATCGTCGCCGGGCTGCTCTACCTGCCCTTCCTCTACACGGTGTACCTCGGCTTCACCGACTACGACGGGTTGAATCCGGCGTCGTTCGTGGGGCTGGAGAACTTCCGCCGGTTCCTCGACGACCCGGCGCTCACCACCTCCGTACGCAACACGCTGTTGTGGGCGGTCGGAGCGACCGTCCTGCCGGTGGCGCTGGGTCTGCTCATCGCGGTCCTGTCCTACGGGATCAAGGGCGGCACCTGGTTCCGCCTGCCCTTCCTCCTCCCGTACGCCCTCTCCGGCGCGGGACTGGCGGTGATCTGGGGCTTCATCCTGCAGTCCGGGGGAGCCGCGAACGACCTGCTCGGCGCGCTCGGACTCCCCGGGGCGCATACCCGCTTCCTGGTCGAGGAACCGGCCAACACGATCGCCATGATCATCGCGCTGACCTGGCAACAGGCCGGGGTGAACGCGCTGCTGTTCCTGGTCGGCCTGCAGTCGATCCCGAAGGAGCCGCAGGAGGCGGCCCGGTTGGACGGCGCCTCCGGCTGGCGGCTGTTCCGCAGCGTCACCTGGCCACTGCTGGCCCCGCTCACCACGGTGGTGGTCGGGCTGTCGCTGGTGGCCAGCCTGAAGACGTTCGACATCGTCTGGGTCACCACCCAGGGCGGGCCAGGGCGCAACTCCGAGACGCTGGCCGTGACCATGTACCGGGACGCCTTCGTCTCGGCCGAGTACGGCTACGGCGCGGCGGTCGCCTTCGCGCTCAGCCTGGTCACCGGCCTGGTGTCGTTCGTCTACCTCCGCCGCCAGATGTCCACCTCGAAGGAGGGCCTCGCATGAGCGGCTTTGTGCGCAGAGCGGTGCTCGTGGTGCTCGGCCTGATCTGGCTGCTGCCGACGTATCTGCTGCTGGTGAACGCGACCCGGCCGGCCACCGAGTACGACGCGGACAAGATCTGGACGCCGTCCGGCTTCGGTTTCGTCGAGAACGTCAAGATCGCCTGGGAGGCCGCGCAACTCGGGGAGAGCATCGGGAGCACCGCTCTCTACGCGATCGTCTCGCCCGCCGCCGGGGTGCTCCTTGGCGCCCTCGCCGGGTACGCCATCGTCGTGCTGCGGCTGCGAGCCGGGTTCTGGTGGTTCATGCTGATCTTCGGCGGGACGATCTTCCCGACCCAGATGCTGATCATCCCGCTGTTCCTCGGTTACAGCACCAACATGCTCTACGACACCCGATCCGGGCTCATACTGATCTACACGGCGGTGTGCGTACCGCTGGCCGCGTTCGTGCTGCGCAACTTCTTCACGGGGATCGCGTACTCGATCTATGAGGCGGCGCGGACGGACGGGGCGTCCAGCTGGCGCATCTTCTGGCGGATCTACCTGCCGATGGCGCTGCCCGCACTCGGCGCGGTCTTCATCCTCGAGTTCACCTTCATCTGGAACGACCTGCTCTTCGGCCTGACGCTGTCGCAGAGCGAATCGGTCCGGCCGATCATGACCGCCGTCAGCTCGCTGTCGAGCGCGTACGGCGGGAAGTCCATCCCGGTGGTCCTGGCCGCCGGTCTGTTCATCTCCCTCCCGACAATCCTGCTGTTCCTGCTGACCCAGCGGCTGTTCGCCCG
>JABFYB010000752.1 GCA_013361475.1 Hamadaea sp. | reverse complement strand
CGCGCCGCCCCCTGCGCGTGATCATTGCGTCACCCATGCTGCTTCGCGCGGCGAAATGCCCGAGTAAACAGCATGGCTGACGCGATGATCAAGAAGTGCTCCGGGAGGGTCGCTCGGATCGGGCCGCCCACCGGCCGTCCTGATGCGTGACGGTGATGGGGTGGCTGAACGCAGCCGACACGGTGTCGGTGGTGATCGCCGTGTCGACCGGACCGGCCGCGACCATTCGGCCTGAGGCGAGCAGCGCCGCGTGAGTGGTCGTCTCGGGCAGCTCCTCCAGATGATGGGTGACCAGCACGGTCGCCACTTCGGGGCGGTCGGCGGCGAGCCGGTCGATGATCTCGAGCAGCTGTTCCCGGGCGGCGACGTCCAGTCCCGTACACGGCTCGTCGAGCAGCAGCAGCTCCGGCTCGGCGACGAGGGCCCGTGCGATCAGCGCCCGGCCGCGTTCGCCTTGCGACAACGTCGGCCACTCGGCCTCGACCTTCGCCGCCAGCCCCAGGTCTTCCATCAGCGCGTACGCCCGATCGGCCGCTTCCGGAGCGGGCTTCCAGCGGGACGGCACCTCGATCGTGCCGGTGACTCCGGTCAGCACGACCTCGGCTACGGTCAGCGGCGACCGCAGCGGGTGCCGGGGGTTCACGTGGCCGATCCGGCGCCGCAACGCCTGCAGTTCCACCCGGCCGAGCTGCTCTCCCAGCACGTGCACAGTACCGCTGGTGGGATGGGTGACCGCGCCGCAGAAGCCCAGCACCGTGCTCTTGCCCGCCCCGTTCGGCCCGAGCAGCGCCCAGTGCTCGCCCCGGCCGACGCCGAGGGTGATCCCGTGGAGGATCTGCTTGCCGTCCCGGCGGAAGGTGACGTCGTGCAGCGACAGCACTGTGCTCATCCCGGCACGGTAGCGGGATGGGCGGGACCAGCGCCGCTGCCTGGACGCCGGTCCCGCCAAGTGGTCGTCAGCGGTGCAGGTCGCGGACCGCGTCCCGATCGGCCGGCTGCCAGCCCAGCAGATCCCGGGCGCGTACGCCGCTGACCGCCTGGTCGAGGGCGAGCGCGTCGGCGAACGGCTCACCGAGGGTGGCCGAGGCGTCCGGCCGCAGCCACAGCTCGGCCCGTCCAGTACCACCGGCAGCCAAATCGGTCGCGGCGGCCAAGGCGACCACGGAGACCGCCGGCTCGTCTACGCCGTGCAGCAGGGTGCCCGCCGGAGCGGACTCGACGGCGAGGGCGTACAGGTCGGCGAGGTCGGCGACGTGCACCATGGGCCACCGCGTCCCCGGATCGCCGAAGTAGCGGCCGACGCCGTGCTTGCGGGCGAGATCGAGCAGCAGCGCCGGGATGCCGCCGCCGTCGCCGTAGACGATGCCCGGCCGGATGACGACCGACCGTACGCCGCGCTCGGCCGCCGCCAGCACCTGCTGCTCGATCAGCGGACGGTAGGAGACGATCGGCAGCGGATTCGCCGGCGCGTCCTCGGTGACCGGCTCCCGCCCGGTACGCCCGAGCACCCAGATGCCACTCGTCTGCACCAGTACGCGTCCCGCCAGTGCGTCGACGAGCGCCGCGGTGGCGGCTTGGTCGGCCGCCTGGTCACCGCTCGAGGTGGCGACGTTGACCACCGCCTCGATGTCGTCGCCGATCGCGGCTGCCAGCGTCTCGGGCCGGGTCAGGTCGCCGACGCGCACCTCGTAAGGGCTTTCGGCGCGCTCTTCCCGAGCCAGCGCCACCACCTCGTGACCCCGCTCCCGCAGCTTCCGGGCGGTGGCCGAGCCGATGTACCCGGTCGCGCCGATCACCAGGACCTTCATCGTGATTCCTCTTTCTTGAGAATCTTAACGTTGAGATAATCGAACGCCGGAGGCCCCTTGACGTCAAGTAGTTCAACGTTGAGATACTCGTCTCGTGAGCACCCGGAATAAAGCCGCCGGCGAGCCCGACGCCGTGGACGCGGTCATCGGTCAGTGGGCGGCGGAACGCCCGGACGTCGACGTGTCGCCGATCCAGATCGTCGGCCGCATATCGCGGTTGTCACGCCACTTCGAGCGCGCCCTGAAGACGCACTTCGCCGGCTTCGACCTCGAGCGCTGGGAGTTCGACGTGCTGGCGACGCTGCGCCGGTCCGGCAAGCCGTATGAACTCAGCGCCGGGGCGCTGCTCAAGATGGCCCTCGTGACGTCGGGCGCGATGACGAACCGCATCGACCGCCTGGAAGGCAGAGGGCTGGTCGAGCGCCGCAGCGATCCGGGGGATCGGCGTACGGTGCTGATCCGGCTCACGACGCAGGGCCGCAAGACGGTGGACGCCATCCTGGTCGGGCACATGGCCAACGAGGAGCGGATGCTCGCCGCGCTCAGCCCCGGCGAACGCCGCGACCTGGAGGCGACGCTGCGCAAGCTGCTGATCTCCTTCGGCGACGTGCCTTAGCGGCGGGCGAAGACGACGCCGCCGGGCACCTCGGCGTACGGGCTGAGGGTCAGCGTCGCCTCGACGGTGAATCCCGCCTCCCGCAACCGTTCCGCCACTTGGTCCGGTCGTCGCCGATGGACGTGGACCTTCATCGGGTGCCCGCCGTAGCCCTCGGTCTTCAGCCGCGAACCCTCCCCGACGTGGAACCCCACCAGGAGGGGCCCGCCGGGTCGCAGCGCCCGACGGAAATGCGCGAACACCGCCGGGATCAGCTCGTCGGGGATGTGGATCACCGACCAGAACGCGAGCAGCCCCGCGACCGAGGCGTCGGCGAGCGGCAACTCCGTCATCGACCCGACGGCGAACCGCAGTCCCGGATGCTCTCGCCGGGCGACCTCGATCATCCCCGGCGACAGGTCGACGCCGAACGCGTCCACCCCGAGATCCCGCAGGTACGCCGTGATGTGCCCCGGTCCACAGCCGACGTCGGCGACCGGGCCGCCTCCGGTGGCGCGGACGAGATCCGCGAACAGCGTCAGCACGTTCCGCAGGTAGGGCTTGTCGTCCAGGGCGTCGCGGACCTGATCTGCGTAGCCGGCCGCCACTGTGTCGTAAGAGATCCGGGTCTCGGCCAGCCAGCCGTCGGTCGCCATGATCACGACCATAGTCCGCGAAGACCGATCGCGGATATTGGCACGCTCGAAGAGATAGACATTTAAAGTAAGCTTTCTTAATAATTGCGGGATGTGGAACGACTCGCTTCCCGCGCGCCGTGGACCGGTGCGCTCCCACCGGGGGCGGCTGTTGCTCGCCCTCGCCATCTCGCTGGCGACCACCCTGGTCACGGCCGTCGTCATCGCCCCCACCGGCCAGGCCGCCGAGACCACCGCGGTCTCCTGCTCCGGCTACGCCGCCTGGGCCGAGGGCACCACCTACAAGGCGGGTGACAAGGTCACCTACACCGGGCACCTCTACGAGGCGCTCGTCGGGCACACCGCGTACGTGGGGGCGGGGTGGAACCCGGCGGCGACCCCGTCGCTCTGGAAGGACCTGGGCACGTGCTCGGGTTCGACGTCCAGCCCGTCGGCGTCGCCCTCCACGTCGCCGACCCGGTCGACGTCCCCTTCTCCCTCCACGTCGCCGACGCGTAGCACGTCCCCGAGCGCATCCCCCAGCACCTCACCGAGCACGTCGCCGAGTCCGACCTCGACGGGATCCACCTGTGCGGTCAAATCCCGCCCGGCGGGCAAGGTGCTCCAGGGGTACTGGGAGAACTGGGACGGCGCGTCGAACGGCGTACACCCGGGGATGGGCTGGATCCCGATCACCGACTCGCGGATCGCCGCCCACGGCTACAACGTCATCAACGCGGCGTTCCCGGTGATCCGATCGGACGGCACCGCGCTGTGGGAGGACGGCATGGACGCCGGCGTCAAGGTCTCGACTCCGGCCGAGATGTGTGCCGCCAAGGCGGCCGGCGCGACGCTGCTGCTGTCCATCGGCGGCGCGGCGGCCGGCATCGACCTCAGCTCGTCGACGGTCGCCGACCGGTTCATCGCGACGATCGTGCCGATCCTCAAGACGTACAACTTCGACGGGATCGACATCGACATCGAGACCGGCCTCAGCGGCAGCGGCAGCATCACCACGCTGTCGGCGTCCCAGGCCAACCTCATCCGCATCATCGACGGCGTCCTCGCCGCGATGCCGTCGAACTTCGGGCTCACGATGGCGCCGGAGACGGCGTACGTGACCGGCGGCAGCGTCACCTACGGCTCGATCTGGGGCGCGTACCTGCCGATCATCAAGAAGTACGCCGACAACGGCCGCCTGTGGTGGCTGAACATGCAGTACTACAACGGCAGCATGTACGGCTGCTCGGGCGACTCCTACTCGGCCGGGACCGTACAGGGCTTCACCGTGCAGACCCAGTGCCTCAACACCGGCCTGGTCATCCAGGGCACCACGATCCGGGTCCCCTACGACAAGCAGGTTCCCGGCCTGCCGGCGCAGTCCGGCGCGGGCGGCGGCTACATGGCGCCGTCGTCGGTCTCCCAGTGCTGGAACAGCGTCAGCGGGCTGAAGGGCCTGATGACCTGGTCCATCAACTGGGACGGTTCGAAGGGCTGGACCTTCGGCGACAACGTGAAGGCGCTGCAGGGGCGCTGACCCAGCTGACCGTACGGCCGGGGATCCTCCACTTCGGAGGATCCCCGGCTTTGTCGGTGGGCCGTTCTAGACTTCGGCCCCATGGCGATGGTGAGTTTCGTCGACGAGACGACCGCGGGCGATCGCAGCACCGCGTGGCACTTGGAGATCTTCGAGGAGCGTCTGCCGCTGCGCGAGGTGATCCGCCGCCGGGTGTTCCAGGAGGTGGCCGAGCACAACGCGAAGGGCGGCGACGTCTTCCGCGGTCTCGTGCAGCCGACCGGCACCGAGCGGACGCTCAACGGCTTCAAGCTCAAGGAGCCTCGCCGCGTCGACCCGGAGGAACAGGCGACCAAGGCGCTGGAGGCATTCTCCCGCAACGGTTTCGTCGTCCTGGTCGACGACCGTCAGGTGGACGACCCCGAGGCGGTGGTCGAGCTGTCCCGGGGCACGCAGATCACCTTCCTCAAGCTCGTGCCGCTGGTCGGTGGCTGATGTCGGTCACGGTAGATCTCCTCGGCCACGTCGAGCGGCTTCGGGCGCTAGCCCGCTCCGGCGAGGTGGACGCGCTGGCCGACGAGACGATGGCCTGGTCGGCCCGCCTCGCCGAGGCCGACGACGACCGCCGGGGCAAGCACCGTTCCCAGCGCCAAGCTGATGCCCGGCAGTCGTTGCGGCGGCTCACCCCGGAGAAGATGCCCGCACTGCTGATGACGCTGCTCGATCGGTCTGTCGAGGTGTCTGACGCCGGCCAGCGTGGCATTCTCGCCGCACTGCTCCACGAACTGGTCAAGCCCTACACGGTCAGCACGAATCCGGACGACGCCGAGATCGCCCTCCGCTTCGGCGCGAGGCATGTGACGTACTTCGGTGGCGACCAGCTGCGGGTGCTCGCCGAGCGAGTGCTCGCGGTGGGGCGCCCTCTCGCGCCGGACGCTCTCGCAGTCATCCGGCGATCCACAGTTCACGGCTATTGGAACTCGGCCCAGGAGCTGGCTCCCTTGCTGGACAAGCTGACCGACCTCCCGGCGCTCAACGTCGGCGAACCGTGGGCCGACCGCGCGCTGGCCGACGTCGCCGCGTTGCCGCCCGCCGAGGCGGAACGTTGGTACGCCCTGTTCCGCCACGCGACCACCGCCACCAGTGCCAAGCCGTCGCCCAAGTGGGAGACGGCCGGCCGCGTACTGCTCGACGCGGTGGACGAACCCGGCCCGCGGCTGCGCGAGTGGCTCGGCCTGGTCGGCCGGGCGCGGACGATCCGGCTCGCCCGTTCGCAGTGGGAGCCGGACGTCAACGAGGCCTTCGACCCGTACAACGCAACCACGCTGCGTGGCCTGATCTGGCTGCTGGCCGTCGGCGCCACCGCCGAGCATCCGGAGACGGCGCGTGTGCTGGGCCACCTCGTCGAGACGGCGTTGAAGAAGGCGCCCGGGATCGGCCCCCGCAATCCCAAGGTCGCCAACGCCTGCGTCTACGCGCTGTCCCGCATCCCGTCCGACGAAGCGCTCGCCCAGATCGCCCGGCTGGCCTCCCGGGTCACCTACAAGGGCACGCTCAAGGAACTCAACGCCGCGCTCGACAACCGGGCGAAGGCGCTCGGGCTGTCCCGCGACGAGGTCGAGGAACTGGCCGTGCCGGCCTACGGCCTCACCGACGTCGGCGTACGCGTGGAGAGGTTCGGCGATGCGACCGCCACTTTGGACGCCGCGAGCGGGACGGTCAGCTGGCTCAACAGCGCCGGGAAGGCGGTGAAGTCGCCGCCCGCCGCGGTGAAGACGGAGTTCGCCGAGGAGCTGGCCGAGTTCAAGGCGGCCGTCAAAGACGTCGACAAGATGCTGTCGGCTCAAACCGAGCGCCTCGATCGGCAGTTCCTCGCCCGGCGGGTGTGGCCGTTCGAGGCCTGGCGCGAGCGTTATCTCGACCATCCCTTGGTCGGGACGCTGGCGCGACGCCTGATCTGGCTGGTCGACGACACGGCTTGCGCGTTCGCGGACGGCTGTCTGCGTACGCTCGAGGGAAAGCCGGTCACCGGCGAGCAGGTGCGGCTCTGGCACCCGATCGACCGGGACGTGGACGAGGTGCTGGCGTGGCGCGCGTGGCTGGAGACGCGGCGCGTGACCCAGCCGTTCAAGCAGGCCCACCGCGAGGTTTACCTCCTGACGGCGGCCGAGGAGAACACGCGGGTCTACTCGAACCGATTCGCCGCGCACATTCTGCGGCAGCACCAGTTCCACGCGCTGACCGCCGCGCGGGGCTGGCGCAACAAGCTGCGGATGATGGTCGACGACACCTACGAGCCGGCGAGCCGTGACCTGCCGCAGTGGGGGTTGCGCGCCGAGTTCTGGATCGAGGGCGCCGGGGAGAACTGGGCGACCGACACCACCGAGTCCGGCGCCTATCTCCGCCTCGCCACCGACCAGGTGCGGTTCTATCCGACCGGCGCGCCGGCGAACCACGCGCACGCGGGCGGCGGCGGCTACGAGCAGTGGGTCGGTCAGGAGCAGCAGCCCACCGACCCGCTGCCGCTCAGCGAGATCCCGCCCCTGGTGCTCAGCGAGGTGCTGCGCGACGTCGACCTGTTCGTCGGCGTGGCCAGCGTCGGCAACGATCCGACCTGGTCCGACGGCGGGCCGGACGGCCGGTTCCGGGAGTACTGGGAGTCCTACAGCTTCGGCGAGCTGAGCGGCACCGCGCAGACTCGCCGCGAGATGCTGGAGCGGCTCGTCCCCCGGCTGGCCATCGCCGACCGCGCGCACATCGAGGGCCGGTTCCTAGTAGTGCGCGGCGAGCTGCGCAGCTACAAGATTCACCTCGGTTCCGGCAACATCCTGATGACGCCGAACGACCAGTACCTCTGCATCGTGCCGAAGCAGGCGGCGGGCGGTCCGGCCGACGTTTTCCTGCCGTTCGAGGGCGACCGGGTGCTCGCCGTCATCCTCAGCAAGGCGTTGATGCTGGCCAAGGACACGACGATCACCGACCCGACCATCACCCGTCAGCTAGCGTTGCGGTGATGCAGGAGCAGCTCGATCGTCTGCTGGCCGCGGCGCCGATGCCCGCCGTCGCGCTGACCGTCTTCGACGCCGACACCATCCGCTATCAGCGGCTGCGCGGGGTGGCCGACCTGACCACCGGCCGCCCCGTCACGACGGAAACTTGGTGGGATCTCGCCAGCCTGACCAAGACGCTGGTCACCCTGCCCGAGGTGCTCGCACGCTTCGACCTCGACGCGCCGCTGTCCGAGGTCTGGCCTCCGTCGGCAGGCCATCCCGTCGCCTCGGCGACCGTACGCCAGCTGCTGTGCCACACGGCGGGACTGCCGGCCACCGTCCCCTTCTATCGCGGTGACCCCGACATCGTGGCGCGGGCGCTGGCGACCCCGCTCGACCGTCCACCGGGGACGGAGGCCGTCTACAGCGACCTGGGTTTCCTGCTGCTCGGCGCGGCCCTCGGGCCGGAGCTGCCCGAGCTGGCCGCCGCCCGATCCGGACTGCGATTCGGGCCGGTGGCCGAACCGGCGGTGGCCACCGAGCACTGCGAGTGGCGGCAGCGGATCATCGTGGGTGAGGTGCACGACGAGAACGCGTACGCGATGGGCGGGGTGGCCGGGCACGCCGGGGCCTTCGGGACGGTGGACCTCGTCACCGCGGCCGCCCGCGCCTGGTTCGCCGATCGCGTCGTGAGCCCGGAACTCCACTACGCCGCCCGCCAACGCTGGTCGGGCAACGCCGACGGCGAGCGGTTCGGGCTCGGCTGGTGGCTGCCCCCGACGCGGGGCCTCGGCGGGCCGCGCCCGGGCCCCGGCTCCTACGGCTGTTCCGGGTTCGTCGGTCACCGCATCTGGTTCGAGCCCACGTACGGATATGGCGTGGTGATCCTCAGCAACCGGATCCACCCGCATCGCGACACGCGGCCGGCGTTCAACGCCTGGTGCGCCGAGGTGCTCGCGTTCCTCAGCGGTCCGGCCGCCCGCAGCTGAAGCCATCCACGCCCACCTTCATGATCAGGGTCATTTCCACGTCGCCATAGCAGCATGGAAATGACCCTGATCACGGCGGCTGGGGTCAGATCCCGACGTGGAAGCGCAGCAGCAGCGTCAGCCGCTCCCCCAGCACCGGCCGCAGATCCGCGATGAGCTGGTCGATCTCCTGCGCCTGCGCCGGTGTGGGCATGCTGTAGGTCGTGCTGGCCCCGTGATTCAGCCAGGAGGCGAGATCGGCCTGGGCCGTCCGGCGCAGGCGATCGTCGGAGTCGGCGTACAGCCGCAGGTCCAGGAGAATCCGCTGCCAGACGTTGGCCGTCGCCAGCAGGCGGTAGGCGGCGAACCGGGTGAACAGGGGATTCTCCGGCCGAACCAGCTTCTGAAGGTGGTCGCCGTCGAGCTGAGCCGCGATCCGGAGGAGGCTCGTCCTGGCTTGCGCCACCACTGCGGGCGAAGAGTCGCGCAGCATCGGCAGCAATTCCGCCGGGTCGACAACGCCTATTCGGCGAAGCGCCGCGATCGCGGCCGATCGCATACGCGACTGCGGGTGGTCCAGCCACTGGCGAAGGTGGGCGGCGTCTCGTTGATCGCCGACTTCACCGAGCCCGGCGATCGCGCCGACCGTGGGGGTTGCCGTGTCCACCAGCTCGCGGTAGCGGGCTGGCACGTCGGCACCGGCACTCCGCAGCACGTTTCGGGCCACGGTTCGAACGATCAGACTCCGGTCGGCGAGCCGCGCTTCGGCTGGGGCGAGGTCCCCTCGCTTGGCCAAGGCGTGCACCGCTTCCGCCCGGACCAGCGCCGTCCGTCCAGCGGCCAGGTGGCGCAGGTCGGCCAGGCCTGTGGTCCCGCCCATCGCCGCCCGTGCGCACATCGCCCGGACGGTTTGATCCGGGTCGGCCGTGGCCGCCGCGATCAGCTGACTGGTCGTGAGCTGACCGGCTTCGATCAGCAAGTGGTACGCGGCCCGCCGCGCCCGGTGCGCGCGTACCGGTAGGACAGACTGCACTTCGAGCGCCGAGAGCGATCGGAGTTTCGCCCGAGTCGCCTCGGCGAGCCATTCGTGGGACGCCCGCCGGTCCAGCTGGAACGCCGCGTCCACCAGGGACGAAAGCTCAGCGACCGGCATCGCCGGAAGCCGGGTGGCCAGCGCCGCGCGAGCGGCTGCCTGGACGGCCGGAACCCAGTCGCCGGACCGGAGAGCGAGCACCGTGACCGCCAGCGGATCGGGCGTGGTGGCCAGCAGCGTCGTCGCCGCTTCGCGAAGGTAGCCGGACGGGTGGCCCGCCGCCATCGTCAACCGCAGGAGATCGTCCTCGCCCTCGACCAGCCGGGCGGCCAAGGCCCGCGACCACACCGGTGCGCTCTGCCACGCTCGGCGGAGCTCTTCGTCCAGCCGCGGCCAGAAGCGGGCCGACGCCGCCCGCAACGCCGCGACGACGACCGTCCGATCGCGTACTGTGCCGTCGCGGCTGATCGCGATGAGGTCCCGGGCCAGGCCGAGGTGGACGGCGTCACGGGCTTGGCGGCCGTCTCTGGCAACTGCTTCCCCGTCCGTCACCGCGAGCGGGTAGTCGGACACCGGCGGAGGCAGCGGCCCTCGCCGCACCCAGGCCAGCAACCGATCGCGTACGCCCTTCACCAGGACATCGTCGCAAGGGCGTCCACCGAATTCGCCGGCCCGATCAGGTACGCGAGTGGCGGCGTTGGCGTGCTGCCAGCAGGAACACCCACAGCCAGCCGACCGCGATCGACAGCCGCTGCCACAGCCCGGCAGTGTCCATAAGCGACGAATTATCGCCGAATCCCAGCCCGGACAGGACGAACAGCACGACGAGGGCCACTCCGCTGAGCACGGAGTAGATCGCGCGCACTGGTGACTGTCGGCGGGCGAAGGCGTACCCGAAGAAGAGCATGGCCACGGCGAGGCCGGCGAAGGCCGCGACCGAGAGCAGGTCGTGGAGTGTTCCGTGCCAGCTGTCGCCGGTCGCGGCCGTGGGGTAGCCGCCGACCGGGTCGGTCGCGAACAGCCCGGCGCCGAGGAGGCCGAGGCCCCAGACGCCGACGAGCAGTGGGCCGGCCAGCGCGCCAGGGCCTGGGCGGAGGCTGCGTCGGAGACCGATCGCGAACAGGATCGTCAGCACGCCGCAGACCAGGAAGTTCGTGACTTGCTGCCAGCCGCCCGGGCCGAGGGCGAGGGAGCTGACCGGGTGCCGCATCGGGTCGTAGCCGTCGCGGAGCGCTCCTTCCACGACGAACGCGAGGACGAACAGCGGCCCGGCGATCAGGCCGCAGGTCAGCAGACGGTTCGGCGGGGCGGATGGGCGATCCGGGGTGGCCGCGCCGACGAGCGTGAGGGTCGTCGTCATGTGTCAACCGTAGTTGACACGGACTCGACCGTCAACCAAAGTTGACTACAGCACCCAGCCGAAGCTCCGGGCCGTCCAACTCGGCGTCCGCGCTTCGTAGAAACGGTGCGCGCGCACTCGCGCGTCGCCGGAGTCCAGCTCGATATGAGTCGCCCCACGGGTACGCGCAAAGGAGCAGGCGGCGTCCAGCAACAGCGTCCCCAGCCCCTGCGATCGCCGGTCCGGATGCGTGGCGAGGTCTTCGACCCAGCAGCGCCGGCCGAACCGGACCGACAGGATGTCCAAGTACGCGGTGCAGAGCCCGACGACCGCCGAGTCGACGGCGATCAGGACGGCGCTGTCGTCCGAAGCGATCGCGTGGCGTACGCGGTCGGCCGCGACCTCGGGATCCCAGCTCGGCGGCGGCGATCCGGGCGGGGCGAACAGCCATTCGTAGGCCGCCACGACGGCGGGCACGTCGTCTTCCTGAGCGGTCCTGATCTCAACGTCGGTCATGGCTGTCACGGTAGGCAGCGCCCGCCGTGCTACAGAACGCGAGACAGGGGTGGGGTTAGCCTCACCCCCGGTGGGGAGGTCTACGCCATCGCGCCCCGGCCGCCCGATCTCTACCGTGGTCGCATGCGCGCACTTCTGAGGGCTTGGCGGTCGGCCGTCCTCGTCGTCACCGGTCCCCCGATCGGCCTCGCCGGCTTCGCGGTGATCGCCGTGGCGGGCGCGTTCTGGCCTCGCGTCATCGGCCCGTTCGTCGCCGGGTGGCATCGGCGGCGCTATGCCGCTCTGCTCGGCGTACGCCTGATTCCGCCGGCCCAGGGTCAAGGCGTACGCCGGCAGCTGGCGTTCGGTCTGCTCGCCGCACCGTTGTCGCTGATCTCGGCGGCGGCCGTGATCGTGTGCTGGTCGGTGGCGATGCTCGGGGCGATCTGGCTCAGCTTCGGCTGGGTGGTGCCGCGCGATTCGACCGGCTGGCTGCAGTACTCCGATTCGGTGGTCACCACGATCGTGGCGGTCCTCGCCGGGCTGCTGCTGATCCTCGGATTCGTGGCGGCCGGCCAGTTCGCCCGGCTGGAACTGCTGCTCGCCCGGACGATGCTCCAGCCCAGCCGGGCCGAGACGCTCTCCGTACGCGTCGACGCGCTGGCCGAGAGCCGGGCGGAGGTCGTCGACGCCGCCGACGCCGAACGCCGCCGGATCGAGCGGGATCTGCACGACGGAGCACAGCAGCGGCTCGTGTCGCTGGCGATGAACCTCGGTCTGGCCCGAGCCACTCTGACCGACACCGATCCCCGGGCCGCCCAGGCGCTGGCCGACGCCCACGACGAGGCCAAGCTCGCATTGACCGAGCTGCGGCAACTCGTCCGCGGCCTGCATCCGGCGGTGCTGGACGATCGTGGGCTCGACGCGGCGCTGTCCGGGATCGCCGCGCGCTCCCCCATTCCCGTACGCCTGACCGTGGACGTACCAGACCGTCCATCTCGGACGATCGAGGCGGTGGCGTACTTCGTGGTGGCCGAGGCGTTGACCAACGTCGCCAAGCACGCCGACGCGACGGCGATCACGGTCACGATCCGCAGAACGGGTTCCCGGCTGTCGGTGGTGATCGCCGATGACGGCCGGGGCGGCGCCGACCCCGCCGCCGGCAGCGGCCTGCGCGGCCTGGCCCAGCGAGTCGGCTCGGTCGACGGCACCCTGCGTCTGAGCAGCCCGGCCGGCGGCCCGACGGTGATCGAGGTGGAGCTGCCGTGCGAGTCGTGATCGGTGAGGATTCCGTGCTGCTGCGCGAAGGCCTCGTACGCCTGCTGACCGCGAGCGGCATGGAGGTCGCGGCGACCGCCGGGGACGCGGAGTCGTTCTTGAAGGCGGTGGGCGAGCACCGGCCCGACGTCGTCGTCCTCGACGTACGCATGCCGCCCTCGTTCACGGACGAGGGTCTGCGGGCGGCGTTGGTCCTGCGTCGGCAGTTCCCGGAGATCGCCGTCCTGGTCCTCTCCCAATACGTCGAGGAACGGTACGCCACGGAGCTGCTGTCCGGCCCGCCGAGCAAGGTCGGTTACCTGCTCAAGGACCGGATCGCCGACGTCGCCGACTTCCTCGACGCGCTCCGCCGGGTCGCCGGGGGCGGCACCGCGCTCGATCCCGAGGTCGTCGCCCAACTCCTCGTACGCCGCCACCGCGACCCGATGGAACGGCTCACCCCCCGCGAACGGGAGGTGCTCGCCCTGATGGCCGAGGGCCGGTCGAACTCCGCGATCGCCGCCGCGCTGTTCGTCAGCGACAGCGCGATCGAGAAGCACGTCAACAGCATCTTCACCAAACTCGACCTGCAGCCGGCCGACGGCGACCACCGCCGAGTCCTCGCCGTTCTGCGCTTCCTGGAGGTTTCCCCGTGACCACCGCACCAGAAACCGTTCGCCCGTCGCGCCGCTGGCTCGTGGTCGGCGGCCTCGTGACCGTCTTCGTCGTCCTCGTCGGCGCCGGGATCGCGTGGGGGGTCGTCGGCGGCACCGGACTCAATCGGGTCGTCGAGAGCGCCCGCTACGACCGCGCCGTCTCCCGCATCGTCTTCGACGACGTCGAAGCGGGCGACGTCACCGTCCGTGCCAAGACCGGCGCGACCGGGGTCGGCGTACAGCGGACCTTGCACTGGACCACGCAGAGCCCGACGATCCACGAAACCTGGGACGGCGACGTGCTCACCATCGATTTCGACTGCCCGCGCTGGGGTTTCGGGTCCGGCTGCGGCGTCGACTACACGCTCGACGTGCCGCCCACGGTCCAGCTGCAGATCCAGGTCAGCTCGGGCGACGTGCGCCTCGACGGGCTCACCGCCCCGGCTCGCGTCCGCACGACCTCGGGCGACGTCCGCGTCTTCGACATGCGGGCGGACCAGCTCGACGTCCAGGCCACATCGGGCGACATCACGCTCGAAGACGCATCCATCGGTACGCTCACCGCCGCGACCACCGCCGGTGACGTGCGAGCGGCGTACACGAAGCCGCCGACCTCCCTGGACATCACCGCCGTCTCCGGGGACGTCACCGTGACGGTGCCCCGGGACGCGACGGCGTACGAGGTGCACCTGGAGAGCACTTCGGGCGACCTCGACACCGAAGTTCACTCGACATCGGGCGCGGCGGCGAAGATCCACGTGAAGACAGTCGCCGGGGACGTCCGCGTACGCCTCGCCTGACGCCCGGCCGCGCCGGTCCGCCTTCACAGGTTCTTGATCGTCATCGGGCTATCGTCTTCGCGTGAGGCTTCGTACCACCGTCACCGCCCTGATACTCGCCGTCATCGCCGCCGCTGCCGCCATCCTCCTCACTCGGCCGGCAGCGGCGCCCGCGCCGGTCAGCGCGCCCTCCTCGGCGCACCCGACGCCGCCCCTCGCCCCGATCCGCCATTCCACCGAACCGCACCGCCCGGCGCCCATCCCCGCCAGCGGCAGCGGCACGTTCACGATCGACGCGTCGGCCGGGCCGCTGCTCGGCGACGCCGGGCGACTTCGCCGCTTCCACGTCGCCGTCGAGACCACCGTCGCCGACGGGCTCGCCGACTTCAGCCGCACCATCGACGAGACGCTCGGCGACCGGCGCAGCTGGATCGGCGACCACGAGCACCGTTTCCAGCGCGTACCCGGCGCCGCTCCGGCCGACTTCACGATCTACCTCGCCACCCGGGAAACCGCGTACCGGCTGTGCCGGGCGGGCGGCGTGAACATCCGCGTCGGCGGCGTTCCCTACACCTCCTGCCGTCGCAGCGGAGCCGTCGTCATCAACTACGACCGCTGGCGGCTCGCCGTCCCCGACTACACCTCGGCCGGTACGCCGCTCCCCGTCTATCGGGCGTACGTCATCAATCACGAGGTGGGCCACGAACTCGGGCACGGCCACCTGCCCTGCCCTGGCGCCGGCCGCCCCGCGCCGGTCATGCAGACCCAGACGCTGGGCCTTCGTGGCTGTCTCGCCAATCCCTGGCCCCATCCGACGACCAGATAGGACGGATCGCGATCCACATCCCGAAACGTGTCGGTTCCGGGCACGATTTCGACACGCGCCGGGATGTGGATCATCACGGGTAGAGTGGCCGCTCATGACCGACACCGACCTCTCGCCGGGCTGGGACGCGATCGACGCCGCGCTGGCGCCGCTCTACCCGGAGATCGAGCCGCTGCACTACGGGACCCTGCTCAAGTGGTCGCTGGGCGGCGACGATCCGCTCGACGGGGTCAGCGTCTACCGCCGCGAGGACCACTGGCATTTCGTGACCTACGGGATGTCGGAGCTGTACGCCAAGGAGTCCGAAGATCCGGACGTCTCCGGCTGGGGCTTCGAGTTCACGTTCCGCCTCGCCCGGGCGGCCGACGAGGACGAGCCGCCGATGTGGGCGCTGAACTTCCTGCAGAACCTGGCCCGATACGTCTTCACGACGGGCAACGTCTTCGAGCCCGGTCACCACATCAATCTGAACGGGCCGATCGCCGTCGACCGGCCGGCGACGCTGATCCGGGCGGCGACCTTCGCCGACGATCCGGAGCTGGGCGTCCTCAGCACTCCACATGGGACGGTGCGGTTCCTGCAGATCGTCGGGATCACCCTCGACGAGTACGCCGCCGTCGAGCTGTGGGACGCCACCCGGCTGCTGAGCGTGCTTTCCGCGTATCTTCCGAATCTCGTGACGGACCTGAGCCGCCCGAGCCTGACCGATGACGCGCAGGTCGCCGCCGCGATCGAGGAAGGTGTACGCCGGGACGGGTCGTCGACGGGCGGGATCTTCACCGACGTCGTGGCGTGGCGGCACGAGGGTGACGTGACCGTCGTCCGGCTGGGCGCGAACGCCGCGCCGCGGATCGCCCGGCTGGTGGCGGCGCGCGTGAGTCACGGGCGTGGGCTGCTCGTGCAGTCGGCGGCGAGCGCCGTGGGATTCCGGGCCGCCGATGCCTTCCGTGCCCAGGAGAACGACGGCGTGCTGGAGGTCTTCCTCTCGCCGGGCGAAGCGGCGGAGTTCGCCCGGATCGCTCAGCCGAAGGCCGGGCGGTATCAGCTCGGGCGACTGGTCGTGGAGATCGAGAAGTCGTTCATCCGCACCCCCGAGGGCGAGGTCGTCGAGGAGATCGGCTGATCAGCGGCGACGCAGGACGAGCCAGGTGAACGGCTGGACCGAGTCCCACGGCGTGTGGTGCTCCTCGCGGGCGGACTCGATCGGCTCGAAGCCGGGGAACTGCGCCGCGAGCTGGTCGGCGTCGTAGCGGGCGACCGGCAGGCCGGAACACGACTGCGGCCCGTCGGCCGCGAACGTGCCGATGACGACGTGACCGCCGGGGGCGAGGCCGGCGGCCAGCACGCGCCGGTAACGGTCACGGTCGGCCGGGTCGGTGAGGAAGTGGAAGACCGCGCGGTCGTGCCAGAGGTCGTAGCGCGGCTCGGGGTTCCAGGCCAGCACGTCCCGCACCAGCCAGGTGACCGCGCCGGCTCGCTCGCCCAGACGGGTACGCGCAGCGGAGAGCGCGCTGTCGGCTATGTCGAGGACGGTGACGTCGCCGATCCCCGCGTCGAGCAGCCGATCGGCGAGGACGGACGCGCCGCCGCCGACGTCGAGGACACGGCTGGCCGGGGTCAGCCCGGCGGCCGTCAGCAGGCGGAGCGAGACGGCCGGATCGGTCTGGTACCAGCTGACCTCGTCGACGCCTTTGGTGTCGTAGGTCCGCTGCCAGTGCTGTGCGGTGTCCATCACCCCAGGGTGGCGGTCGCCACACTGGTCACATACCCCCAGGGGGTATAAGCTCCCTCCTGAACACAGGGAGGAACACCATGGACCACAGCAGTCACGAGCACCACGCCGTTCAGGAGCACACCGGTCACGAGCCCGCTGCTCAGGAGCACGCCGGCCACGAGCACCACCAGATGGATCACAGCACCCACGGCATGCACGACGCGCACAGCGGGCACGGCATGCACGGGACGCACGGTGGATCCGGCGGGCGGGTGCCCTGGTCGATGGCGATCCAGGCGACGCTGCACTGCTTGCTCGGCTGCGCCATCGGCGAGGTGCTGGGCATGATCCTCGGTACGGCGCTGGGCCTGCACAACGCGGCGACCGTGGCGCTCTCGGTGGCCCTGGCCTTCGTCTTCGGGTACGCCTTGACGATGCGCGGCGTACTGCGGGCCGGGGTCGACTGGCGTACGGCGTTGAAGGTCGCGTTGGCGGCCGACACGGTGTCGATCGCCGTCATGGAGATCCTCGACAACACCGTGATGGTGACCGTGCCGGGCGCGATGGACGCCGGCCTGACCAGTGCGCTGTTCTGGGGCGCGCTCGCCTTCTCGCTGCTGGTGGCGTTCCTCGTGACCACGCCGGTGAACCGCTGGCTGATCTCGCGGGGCAAGGGGCACGCGGTGGTGCACCAGTACCATTGACGATCATGGGCGATCGAGTGGACGGTGAACGCGTGGACGTCATCGACTCGGAACGGCCGCCATCCCGGAGACGACTCGGGGTGACGGCCGTCGTCGCCGTGCTCGCCTTCGCCGCCGGGATCGGACTCGGCTACCAGCTCCACAATCGACCGGCGAAGACGGCGCAGCCGCAGCCGTCCGCCGAGCCGGCCGGCTCGCTGGAGACGACGGGCGCTCGCTGCTCGGCTCAGAACGGGAACCGGCTGCAGGTCGGCGTACAGGTGCGGAATCCGGGCGGCGAGGCGGTGTTCCAAGGACTTCAGGTCGATCTGCCGCTGGGCGGGCTGCGCCAGATCGGCGCGACGTGGGGCGCGTGCGGGCAGCTTTCGGCCCCCGACGCGACCGTCGAACTGCGGGTCGCGCCGGGCGCCACCGTCTGGCTGTCGGCCACCTTCGACGTGCTCGACGCGTGCCCGGCACCGTATCCGGTTCGGTTCACGGTGGCGTACCTGGACGGCGCGGGCGTCGCCAAGCAGGACCTCGCCGGCGGGTTCGGCGACCTCGGCGACGTCCCCTACAGCGGCTGCCCGTCGACGTGACGGCAGAGGGCCGGCCCCGGCGGTGCGGGCCGGGGCCGGCGTTCGAGCGAGGGGTGGTTCAGCTCAGGCGCGGTACGCGTTCCAGGCGTTCAGCATGCGGGTCGCCTGCCCGGCCGTGAACTCGTACATACACGAATCGTAGGTGTAATCCATGAAGTTGTGGATCGGGTCGACGCCCGACTGCGAGCAGGTGTCCCGTCCGGTCGGGCAGGCGTAGGCCGCCGACTTCTCCCGTGGGGTGTCCGAGACGCTGTCCCCGGTCGTGCTGCAACCGCCCTGGAACGTGTGGTACAGGTTCAGCCAGTGGCCGATCTCGTGCGTCGCGGTGTCGCCGAGGTTGTAGTTGGTCGCGTTGCCACCCGGCAGGGACTGGTCGAGGATGACCACGCCGTCGTAGGTGCCGATGCTGCCGGTCGGGAAGGTCGCCCAGCCCAGCAGGTCGTCGGAGAGGGCTCCGGTGTAGATGTTGAGCGTACCGTCGCCGCCGGTCCGCAGCGCGGCCTTCATCGCGCTCTCGGTGGACGATCCGTACACGATCGGGTACCAGGACGCGTTGGTCCGGCGGTCGATCGACTGCAGCGAGAACTGGAACGACGTGTTCGCGGCGTACGCGGCGTTGAGGACGGCGATCTGGTTGGTGATCCAGCTGTCCGGGATGTTGCCGTTGGCCTGGGTGCCGTCTTCGCTGATCACGTGGAACACCACGGGAATCGTGATGACGGCTTGGAGAGCGGCGTCGGCCGTCGCCCGGCGGGCCGACACGCGCGCGGCGAAGTCCTTCTCACGCTCGGCCACCTGGGCCGCGGTCAGGTCGTTCGGGTCGTGGCGAGCCGCGGAACCGTTGCGGGACCGCGCGTCGGCGGCGCCGGCGGCCGCCGGGTCGTAGCAGCTGGCGCCGGGTACGG
>JABFYB010000548.1 GCA_013361475.1 Hamadaea sp. | reverse complement strand
GCCAATGCCCTCGACACCAGATCGTGGTAGTCGCACTCGCCGGCGTACGCCGCCGCGAAGATCTCGGCGTCGAAGTCGATGGCCGCCTGCTCCCAGGGCTGCTCGGGCTCGACGACCCTCGCGCGGCCAAGCTTCCGTCGCTGGACGTTCATGCGGGCGAGGTGGGCGAGGCCAAGTGCGGTGATCGCGTTGAACGGCTTGCCGTACGGATCGAATGACTTCGCCACCGACGGTGGAATGTCGGGGAAACCGAGTGCACGGATCAGTTCGAAGACCTGATCGCCGGCGAACAGATGTGACGCGCCGCCGTCCTTGTATCCCACGACGGCGTCCAGCCTTCTCCGCGCCACCGGTAGCCGGGCCGCGCGCGCCCAGTCGGCGATGTCGTCGGCTACGTCGGTCGCAGTTCGAGACGTCGTGAAGCGTGGACGGTGCAGGAAGTCACAGTCGGGAAGCTGCTGAGGTTGAGGCAGGTGCGCCGAGCTGACGGGCCGGTCGGGCGTGGCCCAATGTGCCTGGGCACACCAATCGTCACTGACATACGCGGCAAGCACCGGCTTGTTCCACAGCCGGGCGAGGTGAGCCACCGCATTCTGGAGATTGGGCGGATCATCGAAGCCCTGCGTCTCGAGGACCTGCCAGCCTCCGCCCAGTTCCCGCAGCCGGACGTGCCGGTAGCCGATGCGTTCGATCGCGGGGAGAGCTGTCAGACGTCTTGACGATCGGGTCAAGACGATGGAGACGAAGTAGCCCACCGACGAAGAATAGGAGCCCACGCGAGTCCGCAGCCAGGCGCCTCAGGGAGCTGATCGCCTTACCCAGCAGGGCACTGGCGCCGTTGCGCCGGTCAGCGGGATGGCTGTCCGGACTGCCTGGCCGTCCCGCGTCACGCCGACGGTCAGCACGTCGCCGACGTCGAGCCGGACGATGTCCGGGTACCTGGGAAGATCGACGATCTCTCCCTCGCGGAGTCCGGCGCGTTCGGCGGCGCCGCCGGGAACCAGCCCGCGGATCTGACGTGTCATGAGGGTGGACGGGTCGAACCCCAGGTCGAGCACCGGCACCTGGATGGTCTCCTGGACGAATCGAGTGCCGAAGCTGTCTTCGCCGGGTCGCCCGGTCCCGGTGAAGACGAGGCTGTCCAGGATCGGCAGCTCAGCGTCGGGCAGGATTTGCTGGACCTGAGCACACCACTGCTCGACGCTGGTTCGCCTGCCTTGCCGGCGTTGCCGCACGACGAACCGGACGACGTCGTCGACCGACTGTTCGCCTGAGGTCGCAGACCTGAGGCGCGCGTCCAGGTCGGCCAGGTAGAACATGCCGCGTGCGTACGGCAGGCGGTGCGTTAGAAAGTCCGAGAAGAAGACCTTCTGCGCCTGCCGGAGATGCAGGTCGCGGCGGGGGTTGGCGTACGCCTCCCGGGCTTCGAAGTTGACCGCCCGCAGGAAGGATTCCTCGTCCAGCAGGCCGCTGCGGAAGGGCAGGACGAGCGAGTAGTAGTCGGCGGCCCCTTCGGAGAACCAAGTGACCTCCTCGGCCGGGCCGTCCAGATGCAGCCATTCGTGGACGAGTTCGTGGGCGACGGTTTCGTAGAGCGATGCCTCATTCAGCGGGTTGGCCGGGTTCACGGCCATCACGAAGGACGCCGGATGGGCCGAGGCGTTGGCGCCTCGGTGCGGGTGCGTACGCAAGAAGACCCGGTAGGGGTGCGCCGGTGCGTCGAACGCCTCCGACATGACCTGGTACGTCGTGCCGAGCCGGGAGCTGAAGGCTTCGACGTCGATCCCCGGAGGCGTCAGCCACCACGTTGACAGCTCGCCGTCGCGGTGATGCCGGTCCGCCAGGTCGCCGCACATGACGTAGGTGTCGCCCAGCAGCTCCAGCCCCGTGCCCGCGAGCTCGCCGTCGCGTCCATCGCCCTCGCCCAGGCTGGTGACCCCCATCCACCCGCCGGCGGACTGACCCTTCCGAACGGGGCCGTTCCAGCGCAGCGTGAAGGTGAGATCCTCCGGTCCTGGTGGCAGCACCAGGAAACACTTCAAGACTCCGGAGAGTCCACCGCCTTCCGCGCGAAGTTCGAGCGGCGCCGTGGCGGGCAGTGGCTCCTCGGTGACCGACTCCGCCAGATAGGACAATTCGATCGGGCCGGATGTCGAGCGGCCGACCCGCCACGAGCGTCGAGGTTCGCCATCGTCGTCCGCGGAAACGCTCATGAGGAGTGGAACGGCCCCAAGGTGGTCTTGTGCCGTGACCATCTGGTCGTCGAGCCGGAGCGTCGGCGCGCCCGCGATGGACACCGGCAAGCGCCCGATTGTGTCGCCGGCATTCAGCCCGACGCCGTCCAGCAGCCACGTCACCCGGATGCCCGGTGGTTCTACCGTCAACGTGACCAGGAGATGGGTCATGGCGGGCCGGTCGGCCGTCACTCGGCGGGCATGGGTGTGGCCGCGGTCGCGCGCAGGCCGTCGAGGGCCACCTGGAGCACTCGGCGCCACGTGGATTCGGGGACCACCGGGGCGATCCGGCCCAGCGCCACGAGCAGCAGTGAGACGTCCTCGGCGGTGACGTCGGGGCGCAGCTCACCGGCCTCGTGTGCGGCGCGGACCAGTTCCGCGATCAGCGGTCCCACCTGCTGTCGGCAGTGCTGACGGGCCGTGTTGCCGGGTTGGCCGGGCAGTGCCTGGCAGTACGCGTCGAGCAGGCCCGGCGAAGCAGTCTGCCGGGTCAGCGCGTCGCCGAGGAAGGAGCTCAGATCGTGCCAGGCGTCGCCGGTGCGCGCGGCGGTCGCCTGCTCCGCCCAGGAGGTGAACACGTGCTCGAGGGCGGCGTCGAGGAGCGCTTCCTTGGTGGGGAAGTGGCGATAGAGGGTGCCCATGCCGACTTCCGCCCGGCGGGAGATCTCGCGTACGTCGACGTCGCTGCCACGTTCGGCGATCAGTCCGGCCGCGGCGTCGAGCAGCCGGCCCCGATTGCGGGCGGCGTCGCTGCGGATGGCCGGTGCGGTCATACACACACCCTACCGGAGCGCTTGCTCCGCTAGTGTTACCGTGAGGACAGGCGGAGCAGTTGCTCCGCTTCGCGTCGACCGGGTCCCGCGGATCCGGCCGGCGGGACCCGACCCGGTGCCCGCTCGAGTCAGAAGGATCGCCGCATGCCCACTCCGCTCTCCATCCTCGACCTGGCCCGCATCGGCCCCGGCGAAACCGCGCGCGACAGCATCGCGGCCAGCGTCGACCTCGCCCGCACCGCCGAGGAGCACGGCTACCGGCGCGTCTGGTACGCCGAGCACCACAACATGCCGACGATCGCCTCCTCATCGCCGGCCGTCCTGATCGCGCACATCGGCACGTTCACCCGGACGATCCGGCTCGGCGCGGGCGGGGTCATGCTGCCCAACCACACGCCGCTGACCGTCGCCGAGCAGTTCGGCACCCTCGACGCGATGTACCCGGGGCGTATCGACCTGGGCCTGGGCCGGGCTCCCGGCTCGGATCAGAACACCATGCGAGCCCTGCGCCGCGACGCGCAGTCGGCCGAGGCGTTCCCGCAGGACGTGCTGGAACTGCAGGCGTACCTCGCCGGGCGGTCGCGTATCCCCGGGGTGGACGCGGTGCCAGGCAAGGGCTCGCAGATCCCGCTGTACATTCTCGGCTCGTCGCTGTTCGGCGCCACCCTGGCGGCAGCGCTCGGCTTGCCGTACGCGTTCGCGTCGCACTTCGCGCCACAGGCCCTGGAGGCGGCCATTGCCGCGTACCGGCGGGAATTCCGCCCGTCCGAGCAGCTCGACCGGCCTTACGTGATCGCCGGCGTCAACGTCGTCGCGGCAGACACCACCGCCGCCGCCCACGAGCAGTTCCAGGCCACCCGCCGAGCATTCGCCACGGGCCTGTTCGGACGCGGGCAGACCTTCACCGACGAGCAGGCCGACCAGCTGCTGGCCCAGGGCGCGGGCGCGCACGTCGACCAGATGCTGCAGTACTCCGCATTGGGCACGCCGGCCGAGGTGCGCGAATACCTGGAGGCGTTCGTGCAGAAGGCGGGCGTCGACGAGCTGATCGTCGCCCACCACGCCACCGGCGAGGCCCGGCTGCGCTCGGTCGCCCTGCTTGCGGAGGCGATGCAACCCGCGCACGCCTGACCACCCGGATCAGGCTCTCAGCGGCGGTGTGCGCGGACGTCGAGGCGGCGCACACCGCCGGTGGCGGAAGCTTGGTCAGGCGGGTTCGGGCACCTTGGGCTCGGCCGGCCGCGGAGCGCTGACGGCCGGCGTCGCCTTCGGGCGCAGCGGCAGCAACCGGTCAGCCACCCGCATGATCCAGCGGCGGCACGGGACCTCGACGTATCGGTGCGCGCCCTCGGCCACGACGAGCAGCACTGCGAGGGTCACGAAGAACGCGAAGTACGGATCGAGGCCGGAGCCCTTGACGATGTCGTTGCCGCCGACCTGATACACGAGCCAGCGATGCGTGATGTACAGCGCGTAGCTGGCGGTGCCCAGCGTGACCAGGGGCCGGGTCGCGAGGAACCGGGCGAGCAAGCCTCGGCCCGAGGCCAGAGACAGAATGAGCAGCCCGAACGGGATGATCCACAGCACCCCCCAAGACGCGGAGGCCCATGCGGCGCTGGGGGAGGGGCGTAGGGCGGCGATGCCGAGCGCGAACACGATCACGGCGGCCTGTGTGATCGACGCCCAGGCCGGCCGGAACTTCGCGCCGAGCGCGAAGGCATGGGCCAGCGCCATGCCGACTATGAAGTCGACCAGGTGA
>JABFYB010000155.1 GCA_013361475.1 Hamadaea sp. | reverse complement strand
GCGCCCAAACGCCGGCGCCAAACGCCAGCGCCAAGACGCCGGCGCACGCGGATCGTCAGCGGAACTTCGGCAGCTTCTGCGTGAAGTCGAGCACGTCCGCGAACAGGTCGCCCTTCTCCGCCAGCCGCTTCGGCAGCGTACGGATGGTGAACTTGTCCGGCCGAAGTTTCTTGTCGTCCAGCTCGTCCCAGTCGATCGGGGTCGACACCGGCGCTCCCGCCGCCGGGCGCGGGCTGTAGGGCGCCACCAGCGTCTTGTTGATCGCGTTCTGCGTGTAGTCGAGGCGGGCCAGCCCGCCCCGCTCGTCTTTCTGCCATTTGAAGCTGACCAGGTCGGGCACGAGCGCGCCGACGGTCTTCGAGAGCCGCTCCACCCAGGCCCGGGTGTCGTCGAAGGTGGGGCCGGGCCGGATGGGCACCCAGATCTGGATGCCCCGGCGACCGCTCAGTTTCGGGCGGGCCGACACGCCGAGGTGGTCCAGGGCGTCCCGGTGCAGCTTGGCCAGCATCACCAGATCCGCCCACTTCGTCTTCTCGCCTGGGTCGAGGTCGATCAGGGCGTACGTGGGCCGGTCGGGCCGGTCGACGTGCGAGGTCCAGGCGTGCCATTCGAGCCCGCCGAAGTTGGCGGCCCAGAGGAGGGCGGCCGGCTCGTCCACCACCAGGTAGGTCGTCGTTTCGCCGGGATCGGCGTCGGGGTTGTCCCACCGGGGCAGCCACTCCGGCGCGTGGTCGGGCAGTTGCTTGTGCCAGAAGCCCTTGCTGTCCGCGCCGTTGGGATAACGGTGCAGGTTCATCGCCCGCCGGGTCAGGTAGGGCAAGGCGATCGGCGCGATCTCGGCGGTGTAGCGGAGCAGATCCCGCTTGGTCACCGGCTTCTGCCGCCCCAGCGGCGGGAACAGGACCTTGTCCAGATTGGTGACCTTGAGCGTACGCCCGAAGACCTCCCACTGCCCTTCGGACTTCAGCGCGTCCAACGCCGCCAGTTCGTCCGGCGTCACCGGAGAAGCCTTCAGCGACACGGCGGCTCGAGCGGCCGGCTCACCGGATCGCCACAGCTTGTCCGGGTCGGCCTTCACCTGGTCGTTCGTTCGTCCGGAGCGGACGGACTTCGGATGGTCCTCGGGATCCCAGCCGTGGACCGCGTCGTCGTCCCGCTTCTTCAGGAGCAGCCACTGCTCCTTGCCGGACGCGTCGGTCTTCGTCCGCACCAGCACGAACAGGCCGTGCAGCTTCTCACCGTGGAGGTCGACGTGCAGCTCCCCGTCGGCGACGGCGCGCCCCGGGTCCTCCTCTTTCGCGGGCTCCCAGGTGCCGGCGTCCCAGACGATGACGTCGCCACCGCCGTACTCGCCGCGCGGGATGACGCCCTCGAAGTCGAAGTACTCCAAGGGGTGGTCCTCGACGTGGAAGGCGGCCCGGCGTACGCCCGGGTCCTGGGTGGGTCCCTTGGGGACGGCCCAGCTCACGCCGACTCCGTCGATCTCCAGCCGGAAGTCGTAGTGCAGGTTGCGCGCCCGATGCCGTTGCACGACGAACCGCAGTCCGGTGCCCCGGGCTCCGTCTCGCGCCTCGCCCGACGGCTCCGGCGTACGCGCGAAGTCCCGCTTGCGCCGGTAGGGCGCAAGCTTCTCGCGCGGCGAGCGCCGCGTCGACGACGGCACGTCTCGACTCTACCCAGTGATCTAGGCGTCAAACGCGTTGACAGCGCGTCCACGTGAGCGGCAGGCTGCGGGAACATGGGTGACACCACGATCCGGGCCATGACCGCGGCTGACGCCGACGACGTCCTGCGCATCTATCAGGCGGGGCTGGACACCGGCCAGGCGAGCTTCGAGCTCGACGCGCCCAGCTGGGAGAAGTTCGACGCCGGGCGGTTGCCCGAGCATCGGCTCGTGGCCGAGGTGGACGGCCGCGTGGCCGGCTGGGTCGCCGTCTCCCCCGTCTCCGCCCGCCCGGTCTACGCCGGAGTCGTGGAGCACTCGGTCTACGTCGATCCCGCCGTCCGCGGCAAAGGCCTGGGAGTCGCGCTGCTCACCGCGTTGTTCGAGTCCACCGAGGCGGCCGGGATCTGGACCATCCAGTCCGGCGTCTTCCCCGAGAACACCGCCAGCCTCCGGCTCCACGAACGCACCGGTTTCCGGGTGATCGGCACTCGCGAACGGGTCGGGCGGCACGGCGTACGGGGTTGGCGGGATGTGCTGCTCCTCGAACGGCGCAGCCGGGTGGCGGGCGTCTAGCGAGCCGACGCGATCACGATCTCCGGCTCGTCCTCACCGACCGGGTCGAGCCCGGCTGCCCGCAGTTCGGCGGCGAAGGCCGGCGGCTGGGCCAGGTGCACCTCGAAGCTCTCGCGCGCCTCGCGAACCACCTGATCACCGTGGGTCACCCGATAGGTGAACCGCCACGTCGCCCGGTCCGGTCCCGCGTCCGCGCAGGTCACCTGTCCGGTGTACAGATCGTCACCCAGCCGCCGGGACGGCAGCTCCCAGGGCGGTTCCACGCGGTGCGGCGGCCGCTGGACCACCAGCCGCCCGCCGGGCACCAGTGCCGCGCGGATCGCCGCCAGGCCCTCGGCCCGCTCCTCCGGGTCCAGGCACGCCATGGTGTTCACGCACCACGCGAAGTCGGCCGCCGCGGTCAGGCCCACATCTTGTACGCCCACCGCGTGCACCCGGACCCGGTTCAGCAGCTGGGGGTTCCCGGCCAACCGGCTGAGCAGGACGGCACGCATCGGCCCGCTGGGCTCGACGGCGTGGACGACGAGCCCGGTCCGCTCCGCCAGCAACGCCGTGGCCAGCCCGGTCCCGGCCCCGACGTCGAGGACGCCGACCCGCGGAGTCCCCAGCCAGCGCCGGGTCAACCGCTCGGCGAGCCGGCGGAAGTCGTCGGCCTGGAGGAGGTCGTAGAACTCGGCGGTGACGGCGTAGGAATGTCCCACCGTCCGATCATCCCAGCCCACCTCGCCCGGAGCAGCCCGAGCGGGGGGAAAGTCGGGTGACGAGTGGGCGGGCGTCGCCTACCGTGATCGCCATGACGATGCTGGTTCAAGTCGATCTGCGGTCGGACTCTCGCTACCTCACCTGCTGGGTCGAGCCGCGCGTCCGCGTCGGCGACCAGGTGACTCTGAAGTCTTCGGAGGAGCCCGCGCGCCGGTGGGACGTGCTGCGCGTCGGCCTGCCGCAGCCGTCGGGCGCGATCAAGCGAGGCTGGGACAACAACATCTGAGCAACTATCGAAGAAGCTTTACCGAAGCAGCGGCGCCGTCCCTCTGGGCGGCGCCGCTGTCCTTCCGTCGTTCAGAGCCGGCCGTACGCCCGGAGCACGCGCAGGGCGCGCAGGGTCTCGATGCCCCGCCATTCCAGAGTGGACGCCTGCCCCGGCGGCTCCCAGGTGATCGGCCAGCCGCCGTCGGGCTGCTGGTCGTGGGCGAGCCGGTCGAGATGGCCGTCGAGGGCGGCGTCGCTGAACAGCGGCCGCCACGGGCTGCCGGGCGTGGGCGCGAAGTGCAGCGGGGTCAGGCCGTAGCCGGGGTCGGCGGGATCGGCCCGGAACCACTGCAGTTTCGACAGCCATCCCTCGACCTGCGCGGCGAGCGCGTCGGCCCGCCGCCGATCGGGCACCGACGCGAGGAAGAGGAGCACCTCGCTCAGCGAGTGGGCGTCTTCGGTGAACCCGGCTTCGAGCCGGCTGAAGGTCCAGTCGGTGGCCCGGTCGAGCCAGGGATGGGTGACCCCGAGATGGTGCAGCCGACCGGCGATCCCCGCTGTCGGGTTCAGCCCAGGTACGTAGGTCCAGTCGGACCAGTGATCGGCGCGGGGATAGCGCTCGATGACGGGGAACGCGAGCGGCACCGCACCATCTGCGGTGGCGACCGAGGCGAGCCAGTCACAGGCCGGGGCGGCCCAGTCGGGGATCGGCGCGTCGGCGACGATCAGGACGTCGAGCGCGCACTCGACGTCGATGGGCAGGCTGGCCGGGCAGCGCTTGTCGGGCTCGAACCCGTGGCCGAAGCCGCCGTCCGCGTTGCGGTACGCACCAGCGGCGGCGACCGCGCCGGCCGGGTCCTCGCCGTCGAACAGGACGGCGGCGAGACGCCGCTCGACCAGCCGCCCTTCCCGGTCGAGGAACGCCCGAGCGGAATCGACGAAAGTCATGTGCCCGAGTCTGGCAGCCCCCACCGACAGAACCGCCGCGGAACAGTCGGTGAAGATGGGAGCCATGCGCGCGTCCCGGATGATGACCCTGCTCCTGCATCTCCAGGTTCGTGGCCGGGCGACCGGCCCGGAGCTCGCCGAGGTGCTGGAGGTCAGCGAGCGTACGGTCCAGCGGGATGTCGAGGCGCTGGCCGCCGCCGGAGTCCCCGTACGCTCGGTCCGGGGTCCGGCCGGCGGCTACCGCCTGGACGGCGGCTACCGGACGAGGCTGACCGGGATGGGGCTCGACGAGGCGGGCGCGCTGGCCTTCCTCGGGCTCGCCGGGCCGGCCGAACAGCTGGGCCTGGGTGAGCTGCTCGAAGGCGCCCGGATCAAGGTGTGGGCGAGTCTGACCGGCGAGGCCCGGCAACGGGCGGGGCGTACGGCGGAACGGTTTCATCTCGATCCGGTCCGGTTCTACAGCACGCCCGAGCCGGTGCCGTGCCTGACTCAGCTCGCCGAGGCGGCGTGGCGCGATCGCCGGGTACGCCTGGAGTACGTCCGCGACGGCAAGCCGTCGACCCGGGTCGTCGACCCGATGGGCCTGGTCCTGGCGGCCGGTGACTGGTATCTGCTGGCGCTACGCGACGGCGTACGCCGGACCTATCGGGTTTCGCGGGTCCGCGACGTGGAGATCCTGGCCGACGCCGCGACCCGGCCGGTGGACTTCGACCTCGCGACGGCGTGGGCCGAGGCCCGAGCCGAGTTGGAGGACGAACGCGTCGAGGTGGAGGTGACGGTGCGGGCCGCGCCTCGGGCGCTGCCGCGCCTGCGGCGCATGATTCCCGTACGCGGCCAGCACAAGGTCCCGGTGGCGGTCACCGAGCCCGTCGAGGTGACGGTGCCCTTCGACGACGAGTGGTGGGCCGTCGAAGGGCTGCTCAGCTTCGGCTCGGCGGTCGAGGTGCTGAGCCCGGCGTCGGTCCGGGACCGGGTCGCCGCCGAGGTCAAGGCGGCCGCGGCCCACTACTGAGCCTGCGTCATCCGGCGGCGGAGCAGCGATCCGGCTCCGGCGAGCAGCACGCCCATCCCCGCGGTCGCCAGCGAACCCAGCCGTCCCTCGTACGCCTGCGCCTCACCCCCGCTGACGCGGAGTTTCTGCGTCGTGCCGGTCCGATCGGGCCGGCCGTCGAAGTCCACTGTGGCTTTGTGCGTCACCCCGTCGGCGGTCCACGTCACATCGCAGTGCTGCGTGTACGTCCGGCCGTTGCCGCTGCCGGTGGTCTGGAGCCGGCACCGCTCGACCTTGCCCTCGGCGGTGGCCCAATTCCAGCTGCGCATCACCTGGTACCCGCCCCAGACGACCAGGACGGCGGCGATCACATATAGCGCGAGGCCCATGCCTCGCCGTTTTCCGGCGAAATCCACGCGCGCATGATCACATGACGCGTCAAGTCATCGGATCGGCCGAACAGATCTACGCCAGCTCCCGGTAGTAGAAGTACATCGGCTCCGTCTCCCCCGGCTCGGTGTGCCGGAAGCCGTGCGCCTCGTAGAACCGGCGGGCGTCGACGTCCACCCCGTCCACGTTGATCTCCAGCGTCTCGGCGCCCCGGCGCGCGGCCAGCTCGCAGGCGGCCTCCAGCAGCGCGTGGCCGAACCGCTGATTGCGCAGCTGCGGGCGTACGTAGAGCTCGTCGAGCAGGGCCGCCGGCCCGGCCGTCCAGACGCTGGGCCGGAAGGACAGCACGGCCAGGCCGGCGGCGGGCTCCCCGACGAGCAGCGCCACCAGGTCCTCCCCGGCGAGCAGCTGGCTCAGGCGCTCGGTCAGCCAGTCCACCCCGGGGGTGTCGGTGTCGAATTCGCGGTTGAAGTCGTCCAGCAGCACCGCGACGGTGGCGGCGTCGGCGACCCGGGCACGGCGTACGGGCGAGTCAGTCGGCATCGAGCGTCAGCCTGATCGTCACGGTGTCCCCCAGTTCCAGCTGTTCGGCCCGGCGTACGTCGGCCCGCAGGGGCACAAGGTAGCGCCCGTTCTTGGGGAACAACGACGTCGTCCAGTCGGTCCGCCCGACGCGTACGCCGACCGGGATGACGCCCCAGCCGTAGGTGAGCCGGGCGGCGACCTCCTGGATCTCGTGGCACTCCGCCTCCGGCACGGTCACGAAGTGATGCGGGGCGGGTCCACGCCAGTGGAAGATCTCGCCGGTGAACTCGAACTCCATCCGGCCACAATAAAAGATGTACCCGACAAAGGATGTCGGGAATACTCGCTAGCTTGGTCTCCATGACTGAGAAAACAGATCCGCCGTGGGAGCCGCCGCTGGCCGGGACGGAGGTCGAGCACCTGACGGGCGCGCTGGACCGGATGCGATGGACCTTCCGGTACAAGGCTGACGGCCTCGACTCGGCCGGGCTGGCCGCCAAGATCGGCAAGTCGGACCTGACCCTCGGCGGCCTGCTGAAGCACCTCGCCGCTCAGGAGGACTACACGTTCACCGTCAAGCTCAGCGGCGAGCCGATCAGCGGGCCGTGGACCGCGTTGGGCTGGGACGGCAGCAACGATTGGGAGTTCTCGTCGGCCGCCGACGACGAACCGGAGGTGCTGTACGCGTACTGGGACGGCGCGGTGGAACGGTCCCGCGCCCGGCTGGCCGAGGCGCTGCGGACCGGGGGGCTCGACCAGCTCGCGCACACCGGCTGGCCGGACGGGCGCAAGGCCAGCCTCCGCCGGCTGCTGTGCGACCTGATCGAGGAGTACGGCCGCCACACCGGCCACGCCGACCTGCTCCGGGAGGCGGTCGACGGGCGTACCGGCGAGGACCCGCCGCATGACTGGCGGCCTATCTCCTAAGCGGACACAGGCTCGTAGAACTCCTTGAAGGTAAAGGCTTCCGGCCCGGCTCCCCGGTCGCGGAGAGCCGCGAGCCGGGCCATCCCCTCGGCCGCCGTCGGCAGGTGGCCCTCGGGGATCCACCACATCACGCTGTAGACCTCCACTGCCTTCGTGAACCACTCACGCCGCCGTTGCAGCACAGCCAAGTGACGGGATCGGTAGACGTAGTTCCAGAGGTCGTCGCGCGTCCGCCACACCGACATGTTGATCAGCAGATCGCCGCCGAAGTCGTGCCGATAGGTCGCGGTCGGGTCGGTCTCCGATTCCTTGAGCCGCCAGACGAATCCGGGCGCTGCGTCGGCCAGTGCGTTGATCGGCTCCAACAGCGCCACGAACTCGGCCAGCGCGGGCGCGTCGACCGGGGCGACGAGGTGCCCGACGTTCAGTTGTGCCAGATGCATGGCAGAAGCATGGCCGACCGCATGCTTCTATGTCAACGAGATTTGTTTTTAGAAAACGAGACACAGCACTCGCCCGGTCTCGGGTCGAGTTCGGCGGTGACGTCGTCGCCCGCGATGCCTCGGCACAGCGCCAGATTCATCGAGCAGACCAGCACCGGCTGCTCCTCGGCGACCTGCTGAAACGGGCAGTTCCGAAGGCGTACGACCGTGTCTTGCTCGTAGGGCTCGTAGCCGCGGTCACGCAGCGTGGCCAGCCACCCGCCGGGCGTGTGAAGTTTCTCGCCGGCGCGAGCCGCCGCGGCGATCGCGCGGTCGTCGGCGTCCAGGCCGTGCACGACCTCCGCGAGCACCGACGCCAGCTCCTGGTAGTCGCGCTCGGGCACCGCGACATATCGAGTCGTACGCCCACGGCGGTAGACCTTGGCCGGTCGTCCTGCGCCCGGGCCGGGCCGGGTGCCGGTCAGCCGCGCGAAGCCGGTCTCCAGCAGTCCGACCTCGGCGAGTTTGTCGAGGTGGAAAGCGGCCAGGGTACGCGAGACGCCGACCCCTTCGGCGGCCTCGTTGCGCCCGACGTCGTGCCCGGCGGCCGCGACGAACTCGTAGAGCGCCCGGCGCACGGGATCGTGCAGGGCGGCCACCGCTTCCAGGTCTTTCACCCTCGTAGTGTGCCTCAGTCCGGCCGCCCCTTCCCAAAACGGGCGCGGGACGGTTGAATCGTTTCCCATAGATGAATACGCCCGGCGCAACGGGCGCGGCCACGTGGTCGCGACTCCCACTCGCCCAAGTGTCGCTCCGGGCACTCCACGGACAAGGAGTCATCGCATGACCGCCCACACCTACCGGCGGTGGCTGTCCATCGCCTTATCCATGGCGATCGTCGCCGCCGTCGCAGTCGTGCTCCTGACCACCAACCTCGCCAAGGTCGCCGACGCCCACGGCACCACCGTCGACCCCGCCTCCCGCAACTACAGCTGCTGGTCTCGCTGGGGCTCGCGCTTCCAGGACCCGGTGATGGCCACTGAGGACCCGATGTGCTGGCAGGCCTGGCAGTACGACCCGAACGCCATGTGGAACTGGAACGGCCTGTTCCGCGAGGGCGTCGCGGGCAACCACCAGGCCGCCGTCCCGGACGGCCAGCTCTGCAGCGCCGGGCATACCTCCAGCGGCCGTTACAACGCGATGGACACCGTCGGCGACTGGAAGGCGCAGTCGATCGCGAACACGTTCAACGTCAAGCTCTACGATCAGGCCGGGCACGGCGCGGACTACGTCTACGTGTACGTGACCAAACAGGGCTTCAACCCGATAACGCAGGCCCTGAAGTGGTCCGACCTCGAACTCGTCGGCCAGATCGGCAACCGGCCGGTCGGGCAGTGGACGACCGAGTCGGCCGGCGGCTGGTCGACCCTGATCGGCGCGAGCGCGCCGGGGCGTACGGGGCGGCACATGGTCTACACGATCTGGCAGGCCAGCCACCTGGACCAGTCCTACTACTTCTGCGCCGACGTGAACTTCGGCGGGTCGAACCCGTCGCCGTCCACATCGGCCTCCGCGTCGCCGTCGGCCTCTCCGTCGACTTCGCCGTCCGCCTCCACGTCGCCGTCGGCCTCCACGTCGCCCACCTCGTCGAGCGGGACCAAGTCCTGCTCGACCGCGTACACGGTGGTCAACCAGTGGTCCGGCGGTTTCCAGGGACAGGTGGCGGTGACCGCGGGCGGCTCGGCCATCAGCGGCTGGAAAGTCACGATGACCTGGCCCAACGGCCAAGTCGTGACCAGCGCGTGGAACGGCACGGCGACCACCTCCGGCACGGTCACGACGGTGACGAACACCGGCTGGAACGGCAGCCTGGCCGCCGGGGCCGGCACGACCTTCGGCTTCCTCGCGAACGCCGGCAGCACCAACGCACCACCCGTCCTCACCTGCTCGGCGACCTGATCCGTTGCCTGGGGCCGCGTTCGCTCGATGGACGCGGCCCCACCGCGTACGCGTACGCCAGTAGACTCCGCAGGACTCTGGCTCGACGCGACGGGGGCGTTTGGTGGAACCGAACAATGCTGGGCGGGATCCGCTGCCCAAGACCCCGGATCCGCTGGCCGACTGGCTGGAGGAACCGGGCTCGACCGCACCGGGGCGGTCCTCATGGCTGCCCATCCTGGCGATCGTCGTCTGCGTGGCCCTCCTCAGTGGAGCCGCCTACGCCCTGGTCAAGCTGCGCAAGCACCCGGCGCCCGGAAGCGGTCTGACGGCCGAGCAGACGGCCCTGGCGAGTCCGGGCAGCGCTTGGGCCCGGGACTTTCCCGTCTCGACCAAAGCCGACCTCGACGGCGTCTGCCGAGGCTGGTACTACCCGCAATCGCCGCCGGCGACAGGCCCGGCACCGCATTCCATCACCGTCACCGTGCTGGACGACGTCTTCAAGATCCGCCGCCAGCCCGACTCCGTCGACCTGCCCGACGGGGTCAAGAAGCAGTTCCGCGACGCCTGGCAGTCGTCGGACCCCGCCAAGGTGCAGATAGTCGCCTGCGTCGACTTCAAGGCCGCCGGCAAGTCGCTCGGCACTTGCCGATTCACCACGCCGAAGCCCACCACGGTGTCCTTCGAGGAAGGCGTGTACGAGGTGACGGCCTACGAGGTGGCGACGGGACGAAAGTTGCTCCAGGTCCAGCTGACCGGCGCCGCGAAGGACTGCCCGGCCGCCGCGGTCGTCTCCGCCGAGGGCCCCGCCGTCCTCCGCACCGAGGTCACCGACCGGCAGCTGTACGACAAGCTGCACGCCCTGGTCGAACGCTGATCAGGAGTCTCGCAGATCCCGCAGCGTATGCCCGGTGGCCTGCTTGAAAAGGTACTCGGCGCGTTCGTAGGACAACCGCGTCCGCCCGGTGTGGGGGCAGACGTCGGCCGCGGCCGGCGGCCGTCCCGGCCCGCGCCGCCGATCGGCGAGGAACACCGGTCCCCGCTCCCGCCCGGCCAGAAGATCGGGCAGCAGCGCCGCGGTCTGCGAACGCCAGCCGAGCCAGGCCCGGCCGGTCCACGCCCGGCGCTCGTCCAGCTCCAAGTCCTCGACGTTCAGCGCCAGCACCCGCCGGGGACCAGCCGCCGACTCCGCCAGCAGCCGCCACAGCGTACGTTCCCGTAGCGGCAGGTCGCGAGCCCAGAGCGCGGCGAGGTCGAGCGCCCGGCGGTGTGACGGCGTCTCGGTCCGGCGGTCGAGCGTACGCGCGAGATCGGGCAGGCCCGCGAAGGCGCTGAAGGACCGGACGGCCGACCGATGCCGGTTCCACGTACGCGCGGCGGCCTCGTCCCAAGCCAGCGTGAACGTCTGCGCCAGCCGATCCGGGGTCAGCTCGGCCAGCGGCAGGCTCTCGCCCAGCGTCCGGCTCAGCTGTCGCAGCGTCTGCGCGTACGAGCGGAGGGTTTGCGCGTCGAGGTCGTCCCGGCTCAAGAACTCGGCCGCCGCTTGACCGAGCGTCGGCTGCGCCGGGGCGCTCCCGGGCAGCCTCGCCGCCCGGCGAAGGAGGAAATCTCGTTCCGCCGCGTTCGCGGTCAACGCGGCAGCCCGTTCGAACTCCCGGCGGGCCTCAGCCGGGCGGTCGAGCCGGGCCAGCAGATCTCCGCGTACGCCCGGCAGCAGGTGATAGTTCTGGAGCGCCGGATCGCTCAGCAGCTCGTCGACGAGGTCCAGCCCGGCTCGCGGACCGGCCGCCATGCCCACCGCCACCGCCCGGTTGAGCTTCACCACGGGGGTCGGCAGCAGCCGGGCGAGGGCGTCGTAGAGCGCCGCGATCTGTGCCCAGTCGGTGTCCTCGGCGGTCCGGGCCTGGGCGTGGCAGACGGCGATCGCTGCTTGAAGCACGTACGGACCGGGTGGCCGACCGAGATCCCGGGCGCGCAGCATCGCGGTGAACCCGCGCCGGATGAGCAACTGGTCCCAGCGTGCCCGATTCTGCTCGTGCAGTTGGACCGGTTCCCCGTCCGGCCCGGTACGCGTCGCGCTGCGGGACGCCTGGATCTCCATCAACGCGACGAGGCCGTGGACCTCCGGCTCGTCCGGGGCCAGCTCGGCCAGTTGGCGGCCGAGCCGGAGCGCTTCGAGACACAGGTCGGCGCGGATCAGGTCGGCGCCCGCGCTGGCCGCGTACCCCTCGTTGAAGATCAGGTAGAGCACCTCGAGGACGGCGGACAACCGCGCGGTCAGCTCGGAACCGGCTGGAATCTCGAACGGGATCCGCTGCTCGGCGAGGGTCTGCTTGGCCGCCGCGATCCGCTGGGTGATCCGCGCCTCGGTGGTGAGGAACGCCCGGCCGATCTCGGCCGCGGTCAGGCCGCCGATCAGCCGCAGCGTCAACGCCACCCGAGCCGGGGTCGGGAGCACGGGGTGGCAGGAGATGAACATCAGCCGCAGGACGTCGTCGGGCTCCCGATCCGGCTGCTCGTCGAGGTCGCGCGCCAGCTCCTCGCGCTTGCGGTCGAGCAGCTGAGACCGTCGAATGTGGTCGATCGCGCGGCGCTTGGCGATCGTCGTCAGCCAGGCCCCCGGCTTGTCCGGTACGCCCGCCACCGGCCACTGTTCCAGCGCCGCCACCAGGGCGTCCTGAGCGAACTCCTCGGCGAGGCCGACGTCGTGCACAAGCCGAGTCAGCCCGGCGATGATCCGGGCCGACTCGAGCTTCCAGACGGCGTCGACCGTCCGGTGAACGGCTGTCACGATGCGGCGATCAGTCCTGCGGCCCGTAGACCTGCTGGATCACGCTGACCCCGTCGCCGACGATTCGCCGGAACCGCCGGCCCAGTTCGATCGCCTCTTCGCGCGAGCGCACCTCGATCAGGGCGAACCCGGCGACCGCCTCCTTCGCCTCGGTGAACGGGCCGTCGGTGACGGTGATCTCGTCGCCGGTCGAGGTCAGCCGGACGCCGCCGGCCTCAAGCCCGCCGGTGGCCAGCAGGATCCCGGCCGCGGTCGTCTCGTCGATGAACTTCGCCATCTCGGTGAACAGCTTCTCGTCGGGCTTGTTGTCGTCGGCCAGGGCCGTCATCAGGAACCGCATGACGTGGTCTCCATCCAGGTGAAGGGGGTGTCTGCCGAGACGTCGAACCGGCGGATGTGACAGGGAACCATGCCGTTCCCTGTCACATCTTCGGATCGACGCGTCAGCGAAGCAAATCCTCACCACGAGTCCTCACGACCCAGGAGTCCGACATGACGACCATCGCGACCACCCCGTCCGCCGCCTCGTCCACCGCTGCCCCGTCCGTCCGCACCCGAGCTCTGCTGACCTGCGCCGCCGTCGCCGCCCCGCTGTGGGCGGCGGTGAGCCTGATCCAGGCCGCGACCCGCGAGGGCTTCGACCTGACCCGCCACCCCCTGAGCGCGCTGAGCACCGGCTCGCTCGGCTGGCTCCAGATCACCAACTTCCTCGTCGCCGGGCTGCTCACCGTGATCGGGGCGGCCGGACTGCGCCGGATCGTCCGCAGCAAGTGGGCGCCGCGCCTGGTTCGGATCAACGGGCTCGGGATGATGGCGGCGGGCGTCTTCGTGATGGACCCGGCGGACGGCTTCCCCGTGGGCACGCCCGCGGGGGTCCCCGCCTCGCTGAGCTGGCACAGCTACGGCCATTTCGCGTCCGGCACGATCGCGTTCGCCGCCCTGATCGCGGCCTGCTACGTGCTGGGCCGGGAATTCAGCCGGAACGGCGACCGCGGCCCGGCTCTCGTCTCCCGGATCACCGGGACCGCCACCCTCCTGGGGAACCTGTGGGCCATGACCGGCGGCAAGGCCGGCTCGCTGACGCTCGCCCTCGGCGTCATCCCCTCGATGCTGTGGATCTCGGCGCTGGCGGCCCGGGCACTGCGCCACCGCTGACATCTGCGCCGGCCCGGCCCGGTCCGGAGAGCCCCGCCCGACGGCGGGGCTCTCCGCCGCGCCGGATGAACCACTCGGCCACCGTCAGGTTGATCAGCCAGGCCGCCAGCATCAGGAGGGCGTACGCGAGCACGCCGGGCTCGCCGACCGCGACCGTCCAGAACGCGAAGGTGAACGCCTGCGTCCCCGCGCCCAGAGCCAGTGCGTACGCCCGCATCATCCAGGCGCGATGGGTCATGAAGTCGCGCCGACGGACGGCCACGAAGCCCAGCACGAGACAGAACAGCATCCCGGTGGAGACGAACACCCGGATGACGCTCAGCCCGGAGTCCTCGATCGGCGGGAGGGCGTACGTCAGGGTCATCCACAGACCGGAGACGGCCACCGCGATGCCGCTCGGGAGGACCAGGCGACCGGCGTACCGGTGCCAGCGGCGGCGCCGCAGCCCCGGGGCGAACTGCAACGCGCCCAGGACGGCGAACAGGACGCTGCCGACGATGTGCAGCATGATGGGCACCGGCGCGGTCACGAAGCGCGCGTTGTCCGGCGTCACCTCGGGCCGGGAGGCCAGTTCGGCGCCCCGGACGAAGGCCGCGATCACCGGCACGAGACTGAGCAGAATCAAGCCGCCCGGGACGATCCACTGTGGTTTCCGCGAAGAGGTCACGCTTCGATGGTCGGGCCGCCGGGCGTTCGACTCATCGGCAATCGGGCCGCGGCGTCGGCGTACTCCGGAAGGGTCGGCGCGTAGTACTTCCGGCTACCGCCGGTGAATCCGCCGCGTCTCGTACGCCCACATCGCGATCTCCACACGATTGCGTACGCCGAGCTTCGTCATCAGGCTCGCGATGTGACTCTTCACCGTGCTCAGCGTGATCCGCAGCTCGGCCGCGATCTCGGCGTTCGTCCGTCCACGGGCGACAGAGGCGAGCACCTGCTCCTCCCGGTCGGTCAGCGGATCGATCGGCTGCGCCGGCGGGGCGCTCGGACCGGTCTCGGCGAACGCTTGGAGCAGCCGGGCGGTGACCGCCGGGGCGATGAGCGCGTCGCCGTCGGCCGCCGCGTGCACCGCCTGCGCCAGCAGGACCGCTCCCGCGTCCTTGAGCAGGAAGCCTTTGGCGCCCGCCCGGAGAGCTGAGTAGACGTACTCGTCCAGGTCGAACGTCGTGATCACGACGACGGCGAGCGGATCGACGACCCCCGGCCCGGCCAGCGCCCGGGTGGCCGAGATGCCGTCCATCCCGGGCATCCGGATGTCGAACAGGCACACATCCGGGCGTACGCGGCGGGCCAGTTCCACAGCAGACACTCCGTCGGCCGCCTCGCCGACGACCTCGATGCCGGGCTGCGCGTTGAGGATCATCACCAGTCCAGTGCGGACGATCTCCTGATCGTCGGCCACGATCACGCGTACGCTCATCGCCCGCTCCGAGGCAGCACCGCCGACACGACCCAACCCCGCTGCCCGGCCGGGCCGGCCTGGCATTCGCCGCCCAGCAGCTCGGCCCGCTCGATCATGCCCAGTACGCCGAATCCGGGCGACGCCGCGCCGGCCATCTCCCCGTCGTCGCGCACCGTCAGGCGTACCACTTGGTCGTCGGCGTGGAGCTGGACCTCGATGTGGCTGGCGTGACGCGCGTGCCGGCGGGCGTTGGTGACCGACTCCTGAGCCAGGCGGTAGAGCGTCGCACCCACAGCGGTGGGCAGTTCGTGCAGGTCGCCGCTCATGGTGACGGCCACCCGCGGGCCGGGATGACCGGCAAGCCCGGGAATGTCGGCCACGCCGGGATTGGGGGCGAGATCGGCGGCCTCGTCTCGGCGCAGCACGCGCACGATGGTACGCATCTCCCCCAGCGCGCGCGTCGCCTCCGTCTCGATGATCCGCAACGCCTCCAGCGGAGCCTCCGGCTGGACCGGCGCGACCGCGAGCCCGGCCTGGGCGCGGACGACGATCGCCGAGAAATGGTGAGCGACCGTGTCGTGCAGATCCCGGGCGAGCCGCTCCCGTTCCACGAGCCGGACCTGCTCCAACTCCCGCGTCCGGGCCTTGACCCGGAACCGCAGCGCGGCCCCGAGCGTGACCGCCGCGCACAGGATCGCCGCCCCGCCCAGCGCGTCCGTGAGCCGCAGCCGGTCCACCGCCACCGAGACGCCCAGGTTGGCCGCCATGCACGCCAGCCCGATCACCATCTCGCGGCCGGAACCCCAGCGGAACAAGCTGTACGGCAGAGCCAGCACGTAGATCATGACGAAGCTGTCGGGCACCTCGGGCGCCAGCACCGCGACGAGCCCGGACACCACGAACGCGACCGCGAGCGCCGCCAGTGGCCGGGACCGCCGCCAGAGCAGCGTCGGCACGAGACCGACCGTCACGACCAACGCGAGCGGTTGACCGCGCAGACTCGGCCGGGCCGCGAACTCGACGACCGCCAAGGCGACGATCAGGCCGGCGAGAACCCAATCCCGCCGGCCCCGCGGCGGCACGCCAGGCGGCCGGGGCTCGAACCAGATCGCGCGCGCGAGGTGCACCACGGCCCGATGGTACGAGCGGCCGACCGGCGGCGTATCCGCCCAAAGTACGAGCGTCACCAGGGCAGGGGGCCGTCGTCGCCGAAGAAGCCGCCGGTCGGGCCGTCGGCGTCCAGCGTCGCGAGGCGGACGACGACAGCGGCGCCCTCCGCGGCGGTCCGGTGCCCGAGGTGAGCGTTGATGTCCGTCGCGCAGAACCCGGGCGCCGCCGCGTTGACGAGGATGCCCGCCTCCCGCAGCTCGTGAGCGTATTGGACGGTCAGGGCGTTCACCGCGGTCTTCGACGGGGCGTACGCGATCGCCGGGGGCATCGCAGCGAACTTGCCGCCCTGGTCGCTCGTCCAGCTCAGCGAGGCGGCGTCGCTGCTGAGGTTCACGACGCGACCGGCTGCCGACCGCCGCAGCAACGGCAGGAACGCGTTGGTCACCGCGATCACGCCGAAGACGTTGGTCTCGAACACCGCACGCACGACGTCCATGTCCGCCACGCTGGGGATCTGGTCGCGTACGTCCATCGGCGAATCCGCTGCGGCCCCCGAGATCCCCGCGTTGTTCACCAGCACGTCGAGGTGGCCGAACCGGTCCGCGACCTCCGCCGCCGCGGCGGTGACCGACGCCGGATCGGTGACGTCCAGCCGGACGGCGTACGCGTCTCCGCCGGCCGCCCGCAATGCGGCGGCGGCCTCCTCGCCGCGCTCGGCGCTGCGAGCCGCGATCACCACCGTCCATCCCAGCTCGGCGAACTGCTCGGCGGCGGCCCGGCCGATGCCCTTGTTCGCGCCGGTCACCAGTGCGATCTTCGTAGTCATGGTCGTCCTGCTCTCCTGGTCGGGTCCGTGTTCGTGGCGGACACGGTTGTTTCCTGGTCGACATGGAGATGCCGGTGGACCGCGGCTTGTGACGGGAGAAGGCTTGTGACGAGGGCCACCGACGGCAGACGTCACACGATCCCCGGGACCGGAGTCGAATGCGTATGACCGACACCGCCACCGACGCCTTCGTCCGCCACCGCAGCCTGCTGTTCACCGTGGCGTACGAGATGCTCGGCTCGGCCGCCGACGCCGAGGACGTCCTGCAGGAGACCTGGCTGCGCTGGGCCGGAGTCGACCTCGACACCGTGCAGGACCAGCGGGCCTACCTGGTCCGGATCACCACCCGCCTGGCGCTCACCCGGCTGCGGACACTGCGCCGCCGCAAGGAGTCCTACGTCGGCCCGTGGCTGCCCGAACCGCTCCTCACCGCACCGGATGTGGCCGAGGACGTGGAGCTGGCCGACAGCGTCTCGATGGCGATGCTGCTGGTCCTGGAGACGCTCACACCGACCGAGCGGGCGGTGTTCGTGCTGCGCGAGGTGTTCGACATCGAATACGAGGAGATCGCCGAAGCGGTCGGCAAGACCCAGACCGCCGTACGCCAAATCGCCCACCGAGCACGGCAGCACGTCGCCGCCCGGCGACCCCGCGGGGACGTGTCGCCGACGCAGGCCCGGACGGTGCTGGACGCCTTCCAGCGGGCGGTCGAAACCGGCGACCTCCAAGGACTGCTCGACATCCTGGCGCCCGACGTCGTCTTCCTCGGCGACGGCGGCGGGATCGTCCGGGCGGTGCCGCAGCCCATCGTCGGCGCCGACCGCATCGCCCGCGTCTTCCTCACCGGCATGACGAAGGTCTCCCCCACGACCAACCTGGTCCCGGCCGAGATCAACGGCTATCCGGCGCTGATCCTCCGGATCGACGGCGACGTCGACACCGTCCTCGGGCTGCGAGTCGACGACGGGCGCATCACGGGGCTCTACGCCGTCCGCAACCCGGAGAAACTTTCGCGAGTGTCGACGGAGATCGCGGTGACGCGACTCCGCGTCAGCTGAGGCACAGGCAGAACGGGTGACCCGCCGGGTCGAGGAAGACCCGGAACGTGGTGCCGGGCTGGTGGTCGTGCTTGGTCGCACCGAGCGCGATCACCCCCGCCTCCGCCTCGTCGAGGTCGTCGACGACCACGTCGAGATGCATCTGCTGCGGCACCTCCTGGCTGGGCCACTTCGGGGCGGCGTAGTCCTCGACCTTCTGGAAGCAGATGCACTGGCCGTAATCGGCGCGGATCTCGTACCAGTCGCCCTCCGCCTTGACCTTCCAGTCCAGCATCGTCCCGTAGAACTCCGCGAGCGCGGCCGGGTCCGGACAGTCGATCACCAAGCTGGGATACCGTGCGATAGCCATGCCCGGACCGTACCCGCCGCCCCCGACAATCAGGCTTTCCGCCAGACGGACACGTGGCTCTCACTGTCGGAGGTGAACGGCGCTCCGCTCCAGTCGGCCACTCGGCGTACCGGCTCCATGCCGGCGAGCCGGGCCATGAGATCGCACTCGGCCGGCCAGATGTAGCGGAAGTTGCTCGCCCCATAGCGGGTGCTGCCGTCGGCGTACCGGTAGTAGTGGTGCGAGGTGCCCTGCTGCGTCACCATGTCATAGGTGTCGAAGCCGACATGCCCCTCGGAGACGTCGAACGGCACCGCCGTCTGGCCCGGCGGGAACCGCCGAATGCCCGGGATCCACAGCTCGATCACGAAATGGCCGCCGGGCACGAGATGCCGGGCCGCGTTACGGAAGCACTCGACCTGCTCGTCCTGCGTACGCAGATTGCCGATGCTGTTCCACACGAGGTAGACCAGCGAGAACTGCCCGGGGACCGTCGTCGTCGCCATGTCGCCGACGACGACCGGGATCTCCTCGGCGGACGCCGACTTCCGCAGCTGGTCGACCATCGGCTGCGACAGCTCGATCCCCGACACCGGTACGCCCCGCGCCCGCAACGGCACCGCGACCCGGCCGGTGCCGATCGCGAACTCCAGCGCCGCACCCGATCCGGCCAGCTCGGCGAGGAAGTCCACCGCCGGGTCGAGCACGTCCGGGGCGTACATCGCGGCCGACGTCTCCTCGTACCGCTCCGCGGTCGCCTGGTCCCACAGGTCGCTGCTGGTCACGCGA
>JABFYB010000585.1 GCA_013361475.1 Hamadaea sp. | reverse complement strand
AGCCAGTCGTATTCGATGACGTGGACTCGGGTGGTGGCCGGGCCGAGGAGGCGGGCGGCGTCGGCCGGGTCGGTGTGGGTGCCGGTCCAGGCCATGGCGCGGGGGCATTGGCGGGGGAACCAGTAGGACGGGCTGTGGGCGTCGTCGACGGCCCACACGTAGGCGCCGGTTTCGCGGGCGGTCGTGGCGACGTGGGGGTGGAAGACGCTGATCGTGGGGTCTTCGGAGAAGTGCAGGAGTTCGCCGGGTCCGGGGCGCATCCGGGCGACGGTACGCGCCCCGGGCCGGTCAGGCGAGTGGTTTCGCCGGTCTCCGGTCAGGCGAGTGGTTTGACCGCGATGACGTGGAAGAGGCGGGCGGTGAGTTTGTAGGGCAGCCGGTCGGCGAGGGCCATTTCGAGGCGTTCGAGTTCGGCGTAGAAGCCGGCGTCGTATTTGCGGTCGTCGTCGGCCATGTAGTCGCAGACGCTGCGGATGCCGTAGTGGCCGTCGACGCGGGCGCCGAGTTTGGTGAGGACGGCGATGACTTCGTCGGCGGTGCGGGGGGTCATCGGGGTGCCGAAGGTGCGGGTCATCCGGACTGGAGACTTGAGCGCTTCGAGGGCGGCGGTGGGGTCTTGTTCGCGTACGGCGGCGCGGAGGGGTTCGCTGTGGGCGTTGCCGCTGATGACCGACAGGACGCCGCCGGGGCGCAGGGCGTCGAGGCAGGTGGTGAGGGTGGCTTCGACGTCGGTGACGTAGGGCAGCAGGTTGTGGCAGAGCACAAGGTCGTGTTCGAGGCCGGCGAGCAGGTCGGGCAGGCGGGCGACGTCGGATTCCACGATGGTCATGCGGTCGGCGACGCCGGCTTTGCGGGCGAGTTCGCCGGCGGCGGCGAGCATCTGCGCGGAGTAGTCGACGAGTGTCACCTTGTGACCGGCGGTGGCGAGGCGGACGGCTTCGACTCCGTTGCCGCCGGCGACGTCGAGGACCCGCCCGGGCGCGCCGCCGGGAAGGGCTTCGTCGAGGTGGCGGGCCAGGTTGTGGGCGGCGATGGCGTATCGCAGCCTGCCCCAGGGTGCGTCCTGCCATTGCCGCCAGGCCGATATGGCTTCGTCGAAGGTACCGCTGCTTACTCGTCCCATAGGGTGACGCTACTCAGCCGAGCCGTCGTGCGCCAGAGCGGTGTCGGTGGCGCCCAGTTCGCCGGCGCGGTAATGCCTGCGGCACAGCACTTGGTAGCGCACGTCGTCCTGGGTGGCGCCGGTGTCGCCGATGACGACCTGTTCGCCTTCGCGGGCCACGGCGCCGCCGACGAGGCGGGCGTTGAGCAGGCCGGGGCGGCCGCACCAGCAGAGGACTTCGACTTGGAGGCGGTGGACGCTGTCGGCGAGTTCGAACAGGCGCCGCGCGGCGGGGAACAGCTGGGAGCGGAAGTCGGTGGCCAGGCCGAAGGCGTACACGTCGACGTCGTAGGTGTCGACGAGGTCGGCGAGCTGCTCGATCTGGTGTTCGGTGTAGAAGCAGGCCTCGTCGCAGATGAGGTAGTCGACGGCGGCGCCGGCGGCCCAGCGTTCCCGGACGAGCGTCACGAGGTCGAGGTCGTCGGTCACCTCGACGGCGTCGTGGGACAGGCCGATGCGGGTGGTGACGCGGGGGCTCAGCGACCGGTCGTTACGGGTGAGGACGATGCCGCGGCGGCCCTGCCGGGAGTGGTTGTAGTCCATTTGCAGGGCCAGTGTGGACTTGCCGCAGTCCATCGGTCCCCAGAAGAACTTCAGCGAGGCCCCGTCGCGTAGTCTGCCGTCGCCCGCCGCCCGGCAGGACGCCCCGTGTCCGGTGTGATCCACGGGCGGCAGCCTAGTAAACGTGGCGGTGCCGTGTGCACGCCACCCGGTGTGCACACGGCGTACCACTTGATGTTAGAGAAGCTTGGGCGGCGTGTTGTTGGCGGCGGTGATCGCGCGCCGCATGGGCACGGCGAGCAATGCGGCGAAGCCGAAGATGAAGAACGCGATGAGCGAGACGATCGCGAACCGGTAGCTGCCGGTCTGGTCGAAGGCGAAGCCGAACAGCAGCGGGCCGAGCCAGCTGGTGCCCTTGTCGGAGATCTCGTAGAGGCCGAAGTATTCGCCTTCGCGGCCCTTGGGGATGAGCTGGGAGAACAGTGACCGGGACAGGGCTTGGCTGCCGCCGAGGACCAGGCCGATCGCGGCGGCGAGCGCGGCGAACGGCAGGACCTTGCCCTCGGGGAGGAAGTAGGCGGCGATGACGATGACCGACCAGACGGCGAGGCTGCCGAGGACGGTCTTCCACGCGCCGACCTTCTTGGCGAACCAGCCGAGCAGCAGCGCGCCGCCGAACGCCATGAACTGGACCATGAGGATGACCGGCATGGTGACGGTGATGTCGAAGCCGAGTTCTTCGGAGGCGTAGGTGCCGGCGAGGCCGATGACGGTCTGGATGCCGTCGTTGTAGACGAGGAACGCGATCAGGAAGAACAAGGTCAGCGGGTACGCCTTCAGGCTGCGCAGGGTGTGCCACAGCTGGCGGAAGCCGTCGAGCAGGACGTTGCCGCGGTGCTCGCCGCCGGACGCGGGCCGGTCGCGCAGCCACATCAGCGGCAGGGTGGTGAACACGGCCCACCACACGCCGGCGGACACCAGCGACCAACGGGCGACTTCGGCCTTGCTGTGGTCGTCGGTGCCGAACAGGACGACGGCGACGACGTTGAGCAGGAACAGCAGGCCGCCGCCGAGGTAGCCGAACGCCCAGCCGCGGCTGGACACCGCGTCGCGGTCGTTCTCGTCGGCCAGCTGCGGCAGGAACGAGTTGTTGACGACGACGCTGGCGCCGAACGCGACGTTGGCGATGAGGAACAGGGCCGCGCCGAGGGCGTACCGCTCGCCGGTGAGGAACAGCAGGCCGATGGTGGCGAACGCGCCGATGTAGGCGAACAGGCCGAGCAGGCGGCGTTTGCGGCTGGACCGGTCGGCCATCGCGCCGGCGACGGGCAGCACGAGCACCTGCAACGCCACCGACAGCGAGGTGACGTACGGGAACAGCGAGCCGGCTTTGAACGTCAGGCCGAGCAGGTGCACGTTGCCGGCGGCGTCGGCGCCCGCCTTCGCGATCGCCGTCAGGTAGGGGCCGAGGAAGGCGGTGACGACGGTCGTGGAGAACGCCGAGTTGGCCCAGTCGTAGAAGTACCAACCGAGCCGCTCCCGCGGCGTGGACAAGGCGGCGGCCCCCGCTTGGGGCGGCGCTTCTGCGGTCATAGCGGCAGATGATGCCAGGAGCGGGTGCCGCCCGCGATCATCCGGGTGGCCGGTCCCTTCCCGGCGTGCCGTGTCCCCGCTCGCGGTGCGGGGGCTGGTTTCGCGGCGACGTCCATCTTCCTGGCGGGTATCCGACGTTCACCCGAGGGTGGGGCTGCCGGTTGCCGGATGCCTCTAGTCAATCCGTACGTCGTCAGTGACAATGTCCGAACGATCGTCAATTTAATAGGCAGGCCTCGAAGGGGCGGGACGCGACGGCGGCACCGGTCCCCCCGGCGGCGCGGAGGGTGGGGAGGTGTTCGCGTTGGCTGCCGAAACCGGCTCCGACGACTGGGTGGTGCGCCTGGCCCCCGATCAGGTGGCCCTGTTGGAGCGGCTGGCCGACGGGCAGACCATCGCCGCGGCCGCGGCCGCCGAGTGGATGTCGCTGCGGACCGCCAATCGCCGCGTCGCCGAGTTACGGGCGTTGCTGGGACTGTCCAGCACCCGGGAGGTCGTCGCCGCCTACATCAAGCACCGCCGGCGTACGTGAGTCGGGGTTGAACGACCGGCGGGTCTCACTGCGCCGGGTCGGGTCGGTGTAGGCGGGCCGGTCGGGTTCGTTCACACGCAACGGGATCAGCTCCGCGTGCAACGCCGCGATGATGCGGTCGGTCGCGCGTTGCACGTCTCCGCGTACGGCGGGGTCCAGATCGGACAGATCGATCGGCTTGCCGAAGTGGACTTTCACCGTCGGGCGTTTACGGAAGTCCCGCCACACCGCCCGGGCCAGGTTGGCCGGGATGTCGGCGTACGGGAGGACCTCGTGGGAGCCCCACTGCGCGACGGGGACGACGGTGACCCGGGTCGCGAGCGCCAAGCGGGCCATGCCGCTGCGGCCGCGTTCAGGCCACAGCCCGGGATCGAGGGTGATGCGGCCCTCCGGGTAGCCGGCGACGACACTGCCTTCGGCGAGCGCGGCGACCGCGTCGTCGACAGCCGCCGACGCCAGCGCCTCGTCGGCCGACACCCGGGTGCGATTGACCCGGATGTGCCCGCTGGCTCGCATGGCCGCGCCGGCGATCGGCGCACGGAACAGCCCCCCGGTCGCCATGATCCGCGGCCGTACGCCGATCTTCAGCGTGGCGGCGGAAAACGCGATCGGATCGAAGGTCCCGATGTGGTTCACGGCCAGAATCAGCGGCCCATGCCGAAGCCGATCAGGCACATCGCCGGTGACTTCGAGCCGGGCCAGCAGGCCGGTGACGATCCGGGCGAGCAACTGCAGCACGCGCCAGACCAGGGGCGCGCGCCAACGGGGGCCGGTCGGTGTCGGTGTCGTGCTCATCGCGGGACGATCGTGGCACATGCAGGCCATGCCCGGTGTCACCGGGGCGTCTCGTGCAGCTCCTGCGGGGCGGTCGCATCACCATGCGCGGCTTTGTCGAGGCCTGGGTTGTGCGGGGACCGTTCCGGTCCTGCCTCCGGAAGGCCGCACGTGCCGTCTCCACCGCGCCTGGCAACACCCCGGCCGAC
>JABFYB010000162.1 GCA_013361475.1 Hamadaea sp. | reverse complement strand
TGGTCGGGGAGGTTACGCGTCCTCCGGCAGGGGTTCGCCGGTCTCCAGCAGGGACTTCAGGCTCGCCACCACGTTCGGCCAGCCGTGGACGATCATCTCGGCCAGGGCCGATCCGGGCTCGAAGCCGTCGTGGACGACGGTCAGCTTCACGACCTGCGGGGAAGCCTCCTCCATCGTGAAGGTGACCTTCGAGCGGGCCTCGCCGGACAGCCGGGCGAGCAGTTCGTCGTCCCAGCCGAAGCGCTTGGCGAGCTCCGGGGTGACGGTGTGCCAGGTGTAGGAGAGCCGGCTGTAGGGTTCGGCCTCCAGGACGACCTGCTCCGGGTCGGTGATCACGACGCCGTGGTTGTCCCAGGTCATCGGCGAGCCGGCGGACCAGTCCGTGGTGAACTCCGTGGCCCAGTAGCGGCGGGTGAAGGCGGGCTCGGTCAGCGCCTGCCAGAGCTTCTGCGGGGTGGTGCGGATGTAGGTGGTGTAGACGAAGGTCGGCGCGTCCATCTGGGTGTCCTCCAGAGCGAGTTTCAGGTCCGCCAGGGCTTGGACCCTGGCCTGGTCGTAGCGGCTGATCCACCGGTGGGCGATCTCGTGCACCGGTGCGGCGTTGAGGTAGTGCAGCTTCTCCCGGCCCCGTCGCACGGTGGTGACGAGCCCGGCCTCCTCCAGCACCGCGAGGTGTTTGCTGACGGACTGCCTGGCCATGTCGAGCCCGGCGCACAGCTCGCGCAGCGTCTGCCCGTTGCGGGCGTTGAGCGAGTCGAGCAGTGCGCGCCGGCTCGGATCGGCCAGCGCCTTGAACACCTCGTCCATGTCCGCCCTCGTACCCGGTTGCCGTCTGTCGATATGCAGCCTTTTGGCTGCCTTTCAAATTTAGGCAGCCAAATGGCTGCCTGTCAAGGTACGCGGATGCGGAGGGGATGAGCGTTCGAGAAATACCGCGTGGGGCTGGTCGGCGGGAGCTCCTGGAAGGGGGCCGCCGTCGTCCGTACGAGCCCGCGGAGGGCCTAACCCAGGTCCTCTTCCTCCAGCCACTTCACCACGTGCTCGACGAAGCTGTCCACGAAGGGGAGGGGGTTGCCGTCGAGTTCCAGGATGGCGACGAGGTGGTCGACGCCGAACGTACGCTCCCAGACGCGGGCCCGGTGGTAGGTGCCGGGGTCGACGGCGCGGCGCAGGGTGTCCCAGCCGTGCCAGCCCATGAAGGCCGCGTCTATCGCCGGGTCGAACAGGTGGGCCCGGTCCCAGTCGAGCACGCCGACCAGCTTGCCGTCCTCGTCCCAGTGGACGTTGCCGCCGACGAGGTCGCCGTGGACGAGCGAGTCGGGGACCGGTTCCAGGGCCAGCGCGGCCTCCAGGCGACGGCGTCCCTCGTCCTGCCATCTGGCCGGGAAACGGGGGATGACCTCGTCGGCGAGGACGGCGGCCCAGTTCTCGCGGCCCTCGTACGCGCGAGGCTCGGGCAGCAGGGCCCGCAGCTCCGGCGTGACGGGCAGGTCGCGCAGCGCCGCGAGCAGTTCGCCGATCAGGACCGGGTCGCCCTCGCCCTCCGGCAGTCCCGCGCCACCGATCCACGACACGGCGACGGCCGCCCGCTCCCCGAACGTCATCACGGGCGTCAGCGGCTCGGGCACCGCGAACGGCAGCCCGGCGGCCCCGATCGCGCGCAGCACCTCGGTCCTGCGCGGCAGCGCCGCGGTTCCCAGCGGACGCCGGGACACCCGTACGGCGGCGACGCCGGGGATCAGCACGACGTCGTGCATCCCGCCCCGGCCGAGCCGCGCCCTGCCGAGCGGCGCACCGGGCAGGAGCGCGTCCACGATCTCCAGCAGGTCACCGGATACGCGGTCATTCATTCAGGACTCCATCCGGCTCGTCGCAGGACCCCGGGCAGTCCGGCACGAGGTCGGCGATGGGGTGTGGTGCTGTTCGGAGGTGGGTCGGCCCGGCGTGACGGCCCGTACGCCCCCGGCTCCGGACGTTCGACCGTACCGTACCCGGCTCCCGTGCCTGGACCGGTAGGCCGGCGTAAGCCCGGCCACGATCGAGCGCCGGTCCGGCATTCCCCGTTCGCGGTGACGTCGAGTGGAGGCGGCGCCATCTCCTTGCCCGAGGCCGGACGCGTCGAGGATAATTCCGCGACGATGAGGCTTCGCGCGATCTCCGGCGGTGTGGGCATCATGAGGAACCGAACGGGCTGGCGCACACGAGTCGTTCTGATTCTCGCCACCCTTCTGGTCGTGGCCGCCGCGATCCGCGGGGATTATCCGGCCGTGTGGACAGCCTGGTGGGACGGCGAGCCGACCGAGGACCTCCGCATGTTCTCCATGGAGATGGTCTGGTGGGGAAGAATAGGAAAAGGGCTTCAATTCCTGGCGGGCATGGTCGCGCTTCTCGACTTCGTCGACACCGACAAGTTGCGAGAGCAGGGAGCAGAAGCTCGTCGTACGCTGGAAAGGATTCTCCGCGAAACCGGCAAGGCCGAGCGGGAGACCGCGAGCGTCGTGCCCCTCATGGCGATGAAGAGCCGGACCGCCAAGACCTTCCTGAGGACCGAGAGTACGTTGCTCGCCCCCTTCGGCGGCAACCAGCACTCGATCGACAAGATCACGATCGCGGAGCCCGTCGTTCGTGTTCCGGCCGGCGTGCCGTTGTCGCTGGACGCCTGGATCGATCTACGCCGGAGGTTCGTCGACGAGCGCGACGCCCATCACCGGCACAAGAATCACGCCGACGTCTGCGACCAGCAGCTGACCTTCCTCCACAGGCTCGTTCATGAACGCGTTCTCGAATCCCTCTCCGCGGAGGATCGCGAATTGTTGCAGCGCGCCGAACGTAAGGCGCAGGGAATTCGGAACACCCCGTCCCGGACCTTGCTCGCCCTGCTGATCGCCGTTCTGATGGCCACTCGCGTGTTCGAGATCGGCGACGTGACGGGCCGGATCGTGGTGGCGTTGACCGTGATCGTCGTCGCGGTGGTGATTCTGGAACTCGCGCTGCCGGACTTCATGTTCTCCGTCTGGCTGAAGATGAGATATCTGCCGGCTCAGGCCATCGCGTCGTCCGCGGCAAGAACGCTCGACCACGTCAACGCACACCATCAGCTGCGCAGGTGGGCTTTCATGTTGTTCGTCGTAGGTTTCTGTCTGGACCTTCTCGCCTCTTGAGGCGCCGGTTCACGGACCGGCGCGTGGCCCGGCCTCTCTACTATGGGGGACTTCGGTCATCAAGGGGGGACCTCATGAGCTTCAGCGTGCTCGGCGTACATGCCCATCCCGACGACGAGGCCATCTGGACGGGCGGCACCCTCGCCAAATACGCCGACGAGGGCGCCACGACCGCGGTCGTGACCTGCACCTGGGCGGAGGGCACCCAGCGCGCGGGCGAGCTGGAACGCTCGCTCGACATCCTCGGCGCGGGCAAGCCGAGGCTGCTCGGCTACGCCGACGCGCGCAAGCCGGAGTCCGCGCCCGGCCGCCCGCGCTTCCTGGACGTCCCGTTCGACGAGGCGGTCGGGCGGCTGGTCGAGCACATCAGGGACGTCCGCCCCGACGTGGTGCTCACCTTCGACGGGTTCGGCGGCTACGGCCACCCCGACCACGTCCACGTCCACCGGGTCACGCTGGCCGCGGTCGAGGCGGCCGGCTACGACCAGCTCTACCGCGACGCGGGCGACCCGTGGCGGCCGCACGCGCTCTACCTGGCGACCGTCCCGCGCTCGGTCGTGACCGAGCACTGGCGGGCGGTCTTCGGCGCCGATCCCGAGCCGGGCCAGGCGCTTCCCGGCGTCCCCGACGACCAGGTCTCCGCCGCGCTCGACGTGTCGAAGTGGTCGGAGCGCAAGTGGGCGGCGATGCTCGCGCACGAGTCCGAGGTCGAGCGCGGCGCGTCGATGACCATGCTGACCGCCCTGCCCGAACGCGCCCGCGCCCGGATGCTCGCGAACGAGTGGTACCGGCGCATCGCGTTCTAGAGCAGGTTGGCGGAGAAGGAGACGCCCTCGACCTTGACCTTGCCGCCCGAGCACGACACCTTCGGCGAGTCGGTCCCCGGCACGATCACCGTCAGCAGCGACTTCGCCGACGGCGAGACGACGACGTTGGTCGCCTTCTTGGACAGGTACGTCGGCGACACCCAGCCCAGCCTGCCGCCGCGTTCCACCTTCTGCCCGCCGATCCGGTCGCAGGACGAGGAGAACTGCAGCAGCGTGACCTTGAAGCTCCCGTCGGCCAGCACCACCTTGCCGCCGCCGCTGGAGACGACCTTGAACGAGGGCGCGAACCGCCACAGGTTCCTGATCTTCTTGCCCCCCGACGCGGTGTCGAGCACCGCCATCAGGTCCTCGCCGTGGTTCACCAGCACCGAGCGCGTCCGGCTCACGCCGTATGCCTTGTCGGTGAGCCGGAAGGCCTGCCGGTCCTTGCCGTAGGAGGTCTTCGTGAGCTTGGACGAGGTACGCGGCCTGAACCGGGCCCCCACGACCGTCGGCACGTTGTGCGCCTCGGGGGAGAGCGTCCAGTAGCGGTAGGAGCTCTTCTCGTAGGAGTGGAAGCCGCCGTCCATGAGGATGTCGCGGCCCTGGGCGTAGTAGGTCACGCCCAGGTGGTCCTCGTGCCCGTGGTACTTCATGCCGGGGCCGAACCTGATCGAGTAGTACGCCGAGTCCGGCTTGCCCCAGGCTGTGCGGCCGTACACGTAACCGGCCTTGTAGACCTTGACCTCCTGCTTGGGGGTGCCGGTCTCCATCTTGGGCTCGGTCTCGGCGCTGCCGTCGCCGATC
>JABFYB010000195.1 GCA_013361475.1 Hamadaea sp. | reverse complement strand
CGAGCAGCGAGAGTCCGGCGCAGCCGGCGATTGCCATGAGGACCGGGCCCGCTGACGGCGGACCGGTCAGCAGGGTTCCCCCACCCTCGCCGCAGGCGAGCGGGTCACGATCGGCGTCAGCGGTGTCGCCGCGGACGCGCTCGGAGCGAGCCGGATCGGCGCGATCGCCTGGGAGATCGCACGGCACGCCATCGACGACGTCGTGGTCGTGCCCGCGCAGGCGATCCTCGACGCCCGGCAACGCCTCTGGAACGAGCTGCGGATCTGCGCGGAACCGGGCGCCGCCGCCCCGCTCGCGGCGCTCACCGGTGGCGGCTACGTCCCCCGACCCGGTGAACGCGTCGCCGTCATCGTGTGCGGCGGCAACAGCGATCCAGCAACCCTGGCCTAGGAGTTTGTCGTGACGGAATCCCGCAGCCTCCACGACGACGCCGTCGTGGTCGACACCCACAACGACCTCATCCTGCTGGTCGACCATTTCGACCGCAGGGGACGACCGGACCACTTCGCCCGTTACTGGCTGCCCGAGCTCCGCGCCGGGCGGCGTCGACGTACAGGTCCTGCCGATCTGCGTCGAGGAGCAGTTCCAGACGGAGGGCGCGCTGCGCAGGACACTGCTGCTGATCGAACGGATCCACGAGCTCGCCGCGGAGCACAGCGACGACGTGACGGTCTGCCTGACAGGCGCCGACGTCGACGCGGCCACCGCGGCAGGGCGCATCGCCCTGGTGATCGCCCTGGAGGGCGCGCACGCCGTCGGGCAGGACCCTGAGCTGGTGCGCACCATGGCCCGCGTGGGGGTCCGGGTGATCTCCATGGCGCACTACGCCCGCACCTTCCTCGCCGACGGCAGCGGCCTGGACTCGACCTCGCGCGGCCGCCTGACCCCGCAAGGCATCACAGCGCTGCGCGAGATGGAAGAGCTCGGCATCGTCTTCGACATCAGCCACCTCGGGATCGCCGGCGTGGAGGACGTGCTCTCCCTGGCGAGGCGGCCGTTCCTGGCGACGCACTCGGCGTGCCTCGGCATCACCGACAGCCACCGCAACCTCGGCGACGAGCAGCTCAAGGCCATCGCCGAACTCGGCGGGGTCATCGGCGTCGCCGCCGCCATCCCGTACTTCATCGACCCGGCCGCGCCGACGGCCGAACGCGTCGTCGACCACATCGAACGCGTCGTCGAGGTGGCGGGCATCGACCACGTCGGCCTGGGCCCCGACTTCATCGACGACTACTACCAGAGCGTCTTCGGCGGCTGGGTCGGCGCCCCGAGCGACGGCCACGCCCACGTGCCCGCTGAGATCTCCCGCCCCTCCGACCTGCCGAAGATCACCGACGTGATGGTCGGGCGCGGCTTCGCCGAGCCCGACATCCGCAAGGTCCTCGGCGAGAACGTGCTGCGCGTTCTCCGCGACGTGATGGGAGCACCGGCCCGATGACCGTGTCCGACGAACTCCAGTACATGCTGAAGAGCCGGGAACCGCGTACGGCCGCCACCTTCGCGGCGGCTGACATCCGGCTCGAAACGGTGTCGGTGACGATGCGCGACGGCATCCGGCTCGCCACCGATCTCTACCTGCCGCCGCGGCTGCCCGCGCCCGTGGTCGCGGTGCGCACGCCGTACGGCCGGGATGCCGACAGGCTGGTGGCGCCGTTCATGTCGTTCGCCCGCCGCGGTTACGCGGTGGCGGTGCAGGACCTGCGCGGCACGGGCGGCAGCGAGCCGGACGACCACGACTTCTACGTGTTCGAGCCCGAGGACGGCCACGACTTCGTCGAGTGGGTCGGCGCGCAGGACTGGTGTGACGGGTTCATCGGTTCCGTCGGCGGCTCCTACGTCGGCCAGGTGCAGTGGCCGATGGCGACGCATCCGAAGATGACCACGATCGTGCCGGAGGTCAGCGGCCTCGGGGTCGGCGTGAAGACCGCGTCGTACCACATGGTGGTCAACGCGCTCGCGCGCACCATCGGCCACGGCGAGGAGAAGTCGGACGTGCCGTTCTGGCAGCTCGAACCCATGATGCTGGAGGAGACATGGGCGACGGGGTTCTTCGACGAGCCGTTCGTCAACCCGCGACTGGCCGAGCTGTCGCAGACGTTCCCCGAGCTCAAGGCGCTGTCGACGGGCGAGGCGCAGGCCTGGTTGTGGGCGCGCTATTGCTCGCTGACGTGCGCGGAACGCGCCGACTTCCTCCGAGGACTCGCCGGATCACCGCACGTCACCATGGTCGACATCGAGAACATCGGGCCGGTCTTCGGCCAGGGCATCTCGATCGACAGGCACACCCTGCCCGCCGTCGACCCCGCCGCGCAGGTGGCCGGCCTGCGGGCGATCCCGCTGCTGCGCACCGGCTGGTACGACTGGTTCGTCAACGACGCGCTGGAGACGTGGGAGCTGCTCCGCGAGCACGCACCGGAGCCGCTGCGTTCCCAGGCCCGGATCATCGTCACCCCGTCCGCGCACAACCTCCCCGGCTACAAGGAAGGCATGGGGGAGCACGAGGAGCTGTGGCACAACCACTGGAGCAACGTCGACTTCACGCTGGCCTGGTACCAGACCGTCCGTGACGGCGCCGTCGACGACTGGCCCCGCGTCATCTACTACCTGATGGGCGCCAACGAGTGGCGCACGGCCGACGACTGGCCTCTACCCGAAGCCGTCGACACCCCGTTCTACCTCGGCGCCGGCGGAACGCTGAACACCACGGCGCCCGAGCAGCAACAGGCCGCCGACCACTACGTCTACGACCCGCTCGACCCGACCCCGACGGTCGGCGGCCACATCGTCTCCTGGGTCTACCCGCCCGGCAGCGTGGACGTCAGCGCGGTGCAGCGGCGCGACGACGTCCTCACCTACACCACGGAGCCGCTGGAGCATGACGTCGACGTCGTCGGCAAGCTTCGGGCGCTGCTCTACGTGAGTTCGTCGGCCGTGGACACCGACTTCGCCGTACGGCTGAGCGACGTGACGCCGGACGGACGGGCCGTACAGCTGGTGAACGGCCTGCTGCGGGCCAGATACCGCGACCTGGAGCGGGGCGCCGAACCACTCGTGCCCGGCGAGATCTACCCGCTGGAGATCGACATGTGGGTCACCGCGAACCGGTTCAAGGCCGGACACCGGATCCGCGTCGACATCAGCTCCGCGGACTTCCCGCGGTTCGACAGGAACACCAACCTGGGCGGCACGCCCGGCGATCCCGTCACAGCGGCCCAGACCGTCTACCGGGACGCCGCGCACCCCTCCCACATCGTCCTGCCCATCTGCTGAGGACCCGGATGCATCTCTCTGTTCAAGAATTCGGCGCCACGACCGTCGTCACGTTGGACCGGCCGCCGGTCAACGCGGTGAACCTGACCATGTACGAGGAGATCCGCGACCTGTTCGGCCGGTTCGACGAGGTGCTGCCGGGGACGAAGGCGGTCGTGCTCACCAGCGGCGCCAAGCACTTCTGCGCCGGCAACGACCTCGAAGAGTTCCTCACGCTGAACCCGACCAACTCCGCCGGGCGGATGCGCCTGGTCCGCGACGCCTTCGCCGCCATCTACGACTGCCCGGTCCCGGTGGTCGGCGCGGTCCGCGGAGCGGCGCTGGGCACCGGGCTGGCCATCGCCGCCTCCTGCGACGTCATCGTCGCCGGCGAGAGCGCCAGGTTCGGGACGCCCGAGGTGAGCGTCGGGGTGATGGGCGGAGCGGCGCACCTCGCCCGGCTGGTGCCGCAGCCGATCATGCGGGCGATGTACTTCACCGCCGACCCGTGGCCCGCCTCCGACCTCGTCGGGTTCGGCTCCGTGCTGCGCGTCGTCCCCGACGACGAGGTGCTCGACAGCGCGCTCGCACTCACCGAGAAGATGACGCGGCACAGCCGGACCGCGCTCCGCCATGCCAAGGAGTCACTGAACACGATCGAATTCATGGACCTGAAGGCGGGCTACGAGTTCGAGCAGCGAATGACCGGCCGCCTGTCCGGGGAGGCCGACTCCAGGGAAGCGGTCGCCGCCCTCCGCGAGCGCCGGCCGCCGAGCTACCGCGACCGGCCATGACCGGGCACATCGCGTCGTTGTGGGTGTACCCGGTGAAAGGCGCCCGTGGCGTCCCCGTCGACGAGGCCGACGTCCTGCCCGGCACCGGCCTGCGCCACGACCGCTCGCTGGCGATCGCGCGCGGCGACCAGCAGGTGCCGCCCAGGACGGCGTGGCGGCCGCGATCGGCGTTCAAGCAGGTGGCACGCGATCCCGACATGACGCAGGTGACGGTCACGATGGCCGGATCCGGAGAGGTGGAGCTCCGCCACCTCGCTCACCCCGACGGGCCGCCCGTGCGTTCCGACCGGCCTGCGGACGGCATCCTCGGCTCGTGGTTCGGCGAACCCGGGCTGCGGCTCGTCCGGGGCGACGGGGCGGCTCTGTGGGATCTCCCCGACACCGAGCTTTCGCTGGTCAACCTCGCCACGGTACGGGCGCTCGCCGTACCGGACCTTGATCTCCGGCGCTTCCGCGCCAACGTCCATCTCGACGGGCTGCCCGCGTTCGCCGAGCTGGCCTGGGTCGGCCGGCGCGTCCGGCTCGGCGACTGCGAGGTCGAGGTGACCCGGCACACCGGCCGCTGCCGCGCGACGTCCGCGAACCCGGGCACGGGCGAGCGGGACGTCGAACTCCCCGCCGTGCTCGCCCGAGCCTTCGGCCACCCGAACCTGGGCGTCTACGCGCGCCTGGCCGCGCCCCACCCCGCCCGGCTCCGCAAGGGCGCGCCGGTGACCGTGGGCGGCCCGCCCGGCACCGTACGGCATGCCGAC
>JABFYB010000095.1 GCA_013361475.1 Hamadaea sp. | reverse complement strand
ACGATGCCGGGGACGTCGACGGTCGAGACCGGCACCTCGCCGACGACTTCGTCGAACAACGTTCGCGCCATGTCAGGCTCCCATCTTCGGTGCGGTCGAGCGAAGCGTGGTCAAGCCCCGGGAGGTCTGGCTCTTCACCGTGCCCACGGAGATGCCGAGGATCGCCGCGGTCTCCTCAACCGAGTAGTCCAGGTAGAAGCGCAGTACGAGGACCGCGCGCTGGCGTGGGGCCAGCGTGGCGAGCAGCCGATCGAGGCTGTCGCGGTCGGCGACCCGGTCGGCCGCCTCGGTGGCGAGGTCGGGGAGCACGTCGGTGGCCCGTTCACGCCGCCAGGGACGGCGTCGTTCGTCGAGCCAGGTACGCGTCATGACCGTCTGGGCGTACGCGTCGGGGTTGTCGGCTCGGGCGACTTCACGCCAGTGCCGGTAGATCTTGCCGATCATGACGGAGATCAGGTCGTCGGCCAGATGCCAGTCCCGGCAGAGCAGGTATGCCGTCCGCCGCCATCGGTCCATCCGAGCGCTGACGTAGGCGTGGAACTCTTCCTCGTCGGCCTGTCGCACGCGGCCTCCCCGTTCTGCTCGCACCATCGGTCTCGCCGGAACGACGGAGTGCGGCCGGTCGGAGGTTGCACGGTCAGGCGGCGGGCAGGGTCACCGTCACCACCAGCCCGCCCCCGGTACGCGACTCGGCCCGGACCTCCCCGCCGTGAGCTCGGGCGATGGCCTGGACGATGGACAGCCCCAGTCCGGCCCCGGGCGCCTGGTGGGCCGTCCGGCTGCCGCGGTGGAACGGCTCGAACAGGGCTGGGACGTCGTACTTCGGGATGACCGGCCCGCTGTTCTCCACGACCAGGACGGAACCGTCTCGGGCGAAGCAGGAGACGGCGACGAAACCGTCCGGCACGTTGTAGCGGACCGCGTTGTCGACGAGGTTCTGCACCAGGCGTTCCAGCAGTGGCGGGTTCCCCGTGACGGCGGCTTCCCCGGCGGCGCACCGCACTTCGAGACCGGCCCATTCGGTCACCGACACCACGTGGTCCACGATGTCGGCCAGATCGACATAGGACCGATCGGCGACGCTGCCTTCCGAGCGCTCCGCGCGGGCGAGCACCAGCAGCCCGTCGAGGAGCTGCTCGTGGCGGATGTTCACCTCCAGCAGAGTCCGGCCGAGCTGGGCCAGCTCCGGCGTCGGCTCGCCCCGATAGAGGGCCACCTCCAGCAGCGACCGGTTCACCGTCAACGGCGTACGCAGTTCGTGGGAGGCGTTGGCGACGAAGCGCCGCTGCGCGTCGAAGGCGTGGTCGAGTCGTTCCACCATCGTGTCGAACGCGTCGGCGAGCCGTTTCACCTCGTCGGGCGGGCCGGTGAGACCGATCCGTTCGTGCAGGCCCCGATCCGCGGCGGGGGCGTCGGCGATGCGTACGGCGGTGTCGGTGATCTGGTCGAGCGGGCGCAGCAGTCGTCCGGCGAGCAGCCAGCCGAACGCGGTCGCCGCCACCACCACGACCGCCAGCGCGATCCCGCCCCGGGCGAGCAGTGCGCTCAAGGCCCGCCCCCACGCCGCGTCGCTCACCTGGTCGACCAGCGCACTCTGTTGGACATCCGGGCCCGAGTAATTGACCGTGTAGCCGGGCCCGTCCCGGTCGGCGACCAGCAGATAGGTGACGCCGAGCATCACCAGACCGGCGACCAGGAACAGGCAGCCGTAGACGAGGGTCAGCCGCGCCCGGAAGGTCAGCCGCTTCACGGGACCCGGTACCCGACACCCGGGTCGGTGAGCACGATCGGCGGCTCACCGAGCTTGCGGCGCAACTTGAGGATGATCATGCGGATCGAGTTCGTGAACGGGTCGGCGTTCTCGTCCCAGGCCTTCTCGAGGAGCTGCTCGGCGGAGACCGGCGCGCCGTCGGCGCGCAGCAACTCCGCGAGCACGGCGAACTCCTTGCGGGACAAGGGAACGTAGCGGCCGTCGCGGTAGACCTCCCGCCGGTGCGGATCGAGCCGGAGGCCGCCCCGCTGCAGGATCGGCGGCGCGGCCGGGCGGGCGCGCCGGCCCAGCGCGGTGACCCGGGCCGACAGCTCCGCGAACGCGAACGGCTTCGGCAGGTAGTCGTCGGCGCCGAGGGACAGCCCCGAGACGCGGTCGGCCACGTCGGCCGAGGCCGTCAGCATGAGAACCCGGGTCTCGCCGCCGGCGGCGGCCAGCGCGCGGCATACGTCGTCGCCGTGCACCACGGGCAGATCCCGGTCCAGGACCACCACGTCGTAGTCGTTCACGTCGATGCGCTCAAGTGCCGCCCCGCCGTCGTGGACGACGTCGACGGCGTGCGCGTCGCCCCGCAGCCAGTGTGCGACGGCGTCGGCGACCAGGGGTTCGTCCTCGACGACCAAGATCCGCATGAATCCCATGGTGACACACGGTGATGTCACCTCGGTGTCAACGAAATCGGTGACGCCCGCGAAAACCCGTGGCCGATCTACTGACCGCCGACAGGAGCCCACTGAAGGAGACAAACCATGCGGATAAGGGCAGCGATCGCGATCGGCCTGCTCGCTACGGCGGCACTGGCCGGGTGCTCGAAGAGCGACGGTGACGGCGTCGCCAGTGCGAACGGCACGACCAGCCCCGGCGCCACCGCGAATGCTACGGGCGCGGTCGACGAGAAGGCGCTGGCGCTTCAGTTCGCCAAGTGCATCCGCGAGAACGGCGTACCGAACTGGCCGGACCCGAAGTTCAACGACGGCGGCGGGGTGGACATCAACGCGCCCGACGGCGCCGACCCGGCCAAGGTCGACGCTGCGATGCAGGCGTGCAAGGCGTACCTGCCCAACGGCGGCGAGCCGAAGAAGCTCGACCCCGCCCGGCTCGACCAGCTGCGCAAGTACGCCCAGTGCATGCGGGAGCACGGCCTGAAGAACTTCCCCGACCCGACCGACTACGGCTTCCAGCTCGACGGCAACACCTCCGGCATCGACCCGGCCAGTCCGGCGTACCAGGCGGCGGACAAGGAGTGCCAGAAGTTCGCGCCGCCGCCGGCCGGGGAGTCGCCGGGCACGAACACGGGCAACGGCCAATGAGGCGCCGGCTTCTCCCGGCCGTCGCGACGGCGGCGGTGCTCGTTGCGGCCGGCGTCGCGGTGGTCGCGGCCAAAGGCATCGGTTCCGGCCCGTCGACGCCGCCGGCGGCCAACCTGCCCCCGGCCACCGCGACGGTCACCCGCCAGACGCTCGTCGACAACCAGACCATGACCGGTGAGTTGGGCTACGGCGACCCGGTCCAGGTCAACGGCAGACTGCCGGGCACGATCACCGCCCTGCCCGCACAAGGCGCGACGGTACGCCGAGGGCAGCCGATCTATCGCGTGGACAATCTGCCGGTCGTCCTCCTCTATGGTGCGTTGCCCGCCTATCGGGCCTTGGCGGCCGGAGCCAAGGGCCCGGATGTGAAACAGCTTGAGCAGAACCTGTACGCCTTGGGCTATCGGGGATTCACCGTCGACGGGACGTTCTCGGCGTCCACGACGACGGCGGTGAAGAAGTGGCAGAAGGCGCTCGGACTGCCGCAGACCGGCACGGTCGACCTCGGCCGGATCTACTACGCCGCCGGTCCCGTACGCGTGAACACCCAGCAGGCGGCGATCGGCGACTCGACCGGACCCGGCCTGGCGGTGCTCACCACGACCGGTTCGCAGAAGCTGATCGGAGTCGACGTCAGCGTGGCCGAGCAACGGCTGGCCAAGGTCGGCAGCGCGGTCACGTTGAAGCTGCCCGACGGCAAGACCGCACCCGGCAAGATCGTGCGGGGGCGTACGGTGATCAAGCCGGCGGAGGGCAACAATCCCGCTAAGACGGTGATCAGGGTGTCGATCGCTCCCGACGACCAACAGGTGCTGGCCGCGTTCGACCAGGCGACGATCGACGTCGGCTTCACCGCCGGGAAACGGGAGAACGTCCTGACCGCGCCGGTCGCGGCGTTGTTGGCGTTGAGCGAGGGCGGCTACGGCGTACAGGTCGTCGACGGAACCACCACCCGGATCGTCGCCGTCAAGACCGGGCTGTTCGCCGACGGGCGGGTCGAGATCACCGCGGACGGCCTGGCCGAGGGAACCACCGTCGGGATGCCCTCATGACCGGGGTTTTCGACTCGGTGGTGGAACTCGACCGCGTCAGTAAGGCGTACCCAGGTGTGCTGGCGGTGCGCGACGTGAGCCTGACGGTCCGGCGCGGCGAGCTGGTGGCGATCGCCGGCCCGTCGGGTTCCGGCAAGTCCACGATGCTGCACCTGATCGGCACCCTGGACCGGCCGTCGCGCGGAACGGTACGCATCGACGGCCTGGACGTGGCGCGGTTGTCCGACCGGCAGCTGTCGGCGGTGCGGGCGAGCCGGATCGGCTTCGTCTTCCAGCAGTTCCACCTGGCCCCAGGACAGTCCGCTGTGGACAACGTGGCGGACGGTCTGCTGTACAGCGGAGTACCGGCCCGGCACCGACGCAAGCGGGCGGAGCAGGCGCTCGTCAGCGTCGGGCTGGGGGAGCGGCTGGAGCATCGGCCGCACCAGCTGTCGGGCGGTGAACGGCAGCGCGTCGCCATCGCGCGGGCCATCGTCGGCGACCCGGCGCTGCTGCTCGCCGACGAACCGACCGGCAACCTCGACTCGGCGTCCGGCGCGGGCGTCATGGGGCTGCTGCGGGCGCTGCACGAGAGCGGGACGACGGTCGTGATCATCACGCACGACCGGGAGATCGCCGACAGCCTGCCGCGCCAGATCCACATGCGCGATGGGCAGGTGATCGCATGA
>JABFYB010000673.1 GCA_013361475.1 Hamadaea sp. | reverse complement strand
GAGTAGACGCCTTGAGTCTTGGCGTCGGACCAGTTCTCGATGTTGTAGTCGTTGTAGCAGAGCTTGGCGGCCGGATCGGCCGCGCGGGCGGTGCGGAACGCCTCCTCGATGAACCCGTTGCCGAGCAGGTTCTGGAACACCGAGCTGCGGTGCTGGGTCGATCCGTCGGCGAACGCCTCGTTGACGACGTCCCAGGCGTAGATCTTGCCCTTGAAGTGGGTCATCACCGTCGTGATGTGGTTGTTCATCACGCTACGCAGGGTGTTGGCGTCGGTGATCGAGCTGACCCAGGACGGCAGTTGCTGATGCCACACCGTGGTGTGACCGCGCATGCGCTGGTTGTGCGACAAGGCGTGATTGACGATCTGATCCGCCGAGCCGAAGCTGAAGTTTCCGCGGGACGGCTCGGTGGCGTCCCACTTCATCTCGTTCTCGGGCGTGATCATGGTGAACTCGCGGTCGAGAATGGTCGAGTAGGTCGTGTCACTGAGCTTGAACGCCGCGACGGCGGTGCCGAAGTAGCGGCCGGATTGCGCAGCCTGCGCGCCGAGAGTGCTCGCCGCCTGGGCAAGGCCGGGGCCGAAGACGGCGGCGGCGAGAACGGCCAGCCCGGCGGCGGCCGACGAGATCGCGATCAGGCGGGCTTTCCGGGAAGCGCGGGCTTTCCCGAAGGAAGTGTGGGCAGCATGGAGTCCCATGGGTGCTCCTTGAGGATTCGGGCGGCGATCTGGGCGGATCGGGCGCCCGGGACCGGTCACAGTGGATCGATCCCGCCGTGGATGTTCGTGCGGAGGGGGACGGGGCCGCGGCCGCTTCGTGGGCGACCCACGGCCATGGATGTTAACGTTCACATTGGGCGTATCGACGACATTGCCACATGCCTTCGACAACTTCAAGTGCTGTCGACAGATCGGTATCGATACCGATTTCGCGGCCACCCTGGCGTGCGAACCGACTAGACGTGGAGCCACCCGGCATGGCATCTCTTAACGCGTGGCATCCGGCGTACTGCAACGGCTCCGCGCTGACAGCGCACCACTGACGCGCGACGTCGTCCTCAACGCGTCGGGCACCCTCGCCATGCTCGTCGGCGGCTGGCTGATCGCCGCCGATCGCGGGCTCGCGCAGCTTCCGCGCGCCACCGGGTTCGCCGCGATCGGGGTAACGGTAGTCGTCGTCGGTGCCGTCGGGGCAGCCGTGCTGCTCACTTCGCAGGAAGACAGCCCACTACTGGACAAGCTGCGCGACCTCGGGGTCAACGTCGTCGCGAATCTGTTCGCCGCCGCCTTGGTCTGGCTGCTCCTGCTGGTCACTGGACGGGTTGGGCCGGGCCCGGAGGCGGTGATCGCGGCCGCCCTCGTCCTGGCGCTCCCGCTGCTGATCTGGTTCAAGTTCGCCCGCGACGTCGGCGTCAATCTTCTGAGCACGGTGGTCGTCCTCAGCGGTTCGTGGCTGATCGCCGTCGGGGGCGGGTCGGTGCAAAGCAGCCTGGCGATCACGCTTGCCGCGGTGGCGGGCGTGCTGCTTCCGGCGGCGGCGCTGACCGTCCTCGTGACGGTCGACGTGCGGGCGTCGCGGCGGCACGCGAATCGCGCCGCGCTGCTCGCCCGGACCGTCTCGATCGAACTCGCGGCGAATCTGCTCGCGGCAGCGATGATCGCGCTAGTGCTGGCTGCCTTCGGCCTCCTGCGGGTTGACGTCGCGATGGCCTTCCTGGCCATGCAGTTCGTGATGTTGCCGGTGATCATGCTTCTGCTGGACGCAGTCGACGAGTTCGACTTCCCACCCGTCAATTGGCTCCTCTACCTGCTGCTCCTTGCCGTGTTCGGCGGGTTTCCGGTGGCCGTCTGGCAGTTGTTGGGCCGGCCCGATCTGCGGTGCTTCGCCGCGCTGGCAGTCGCCGCGTACGTGCAGCTGTTCCGGGTCACCGGGCGACGGCAGAAAGAGTACGGCGAAAAGGACCCGGTGTATCAGCGGCTCAACATCGCCTTGGCAGTCGCCCTCAATCCGGTGTGGACGACCGCCGACTTCGCCATGGCCACCATCATCACTTCACCCGACACGCCCGGATGGCTGAAGGACGTTCTTCAGGTCATCTGGTACTCGATCGGCTGATCAGGCGGCGGCGGGGCCGGTGGACTCGCGTACGACGAGGCGGCAGGGCTGCCGGAGCACACCGGTGGTCGGCTTGCCGTCGAGCGCCGCGAACAGGTGCCGGACGGCGGTCGCGCCGAGCTGCTCCAGGTTCAGGTCCACCGTGGTCAGCGGGGGCCGGCAGTCGGCCGCCAGCACCTCCCAGTTGTCGTAGCCGACCACGGCGACGTCGTCGGGGACTCGACGGCCCATCTCCTGCAGCACTTGCAGGGCGCCCACGGCGATCTGGTCGTTGCCGCAGAACAGGGCGTCGGTCTCCGGGTGCGCGGTCAGCAGTTGCCGAGTGGCGTGCCGACCCCAGCGCTGCGACCACTCGCCGTAGAGCGGCTCGCCGCCCACGAGACTCAGCCCGTGCTCGGCGAGGACGGCCCGGGCGCCGGTGACCCGGTCGCGGGCCGCACGGTAGGTCTGCGGTCCGGTGATGTGCCCGATGCGCCGGCGGCGTTGCGCGATCAGATGCTCGACGACCAGGCGAGCGCCGCCTTCGTCGTCGGCCAGCAGCGACAGGTCGTCCGGATCGGTCGACTGACCGTAGACGTAGACGACCGGGACCGGGATCTCCCCGCCCAGCGTCGGGGTGACGTCGTTGCTGTCGCCGACCACGATGAACCCGTCGACCTGGCGTGCGACCAGCGTACGGATGTAGTGCCGGCGGCGGATGGCGTCGCCGCGGGCGTCGCACAGCAGCACCGACATCTGCTCGTTGCCGAGCGCGTTCTCCGCGCCGAGCAGGATCGGGATGGAGAACCGGCCGGCCAGCTCGTCGGTGAGCAGCCCGATGGTCCGCGTACGCCCTGAGATCAGTCCGCGCGCCAGCACGTTCGGCTGGAACGCCAACTGCTCGGCCGCCTGCAGTACGCGCTGCCGCGTGTCCGGGGCGACCTCACCCTTGGCATTGAGTGCCTTCGACGCGGTGGCGACCGAGACCCCGGCCAGCTGCGCCACGTCGGTGAGGGTCACCTGCTGCGACCGCCGTCTGCCCATCGAAAGCCTTTCGAATCGATTTCGAAGCTGCCCACAGCGTAATGACGTTGTCAATCCTGGTGATGCGTCGATGTGCCGTTATCAGTTCGTAACGCGGAGGACGTCTTGCCGAAAAGGTTTTCGGCGCGCATCGTGTCCTACACACACGACAGGGACCACGGTCGAAGGAGGCCACGATGACGGTGACGGCGCGCCCCGCCGACCTCACAGGAGGGCGGCCCGTCGTGCCGTCGCGCGGCGCCCTGCGCCCGCTCGGCCTCGCCGAGGTGCGGATCACCGGCGGATTCTGGGGCCGGCGGCAGCACCTGATCGGCAGCGCGACGCTCGATCACGGTCGGGTGTGGATGGACAAGCTCGGGTGGACGGGGTCGTTCCTGCGCGACGGGAACGCCAACGCCGACCGCCGGGGGCGCGAGTTCACCGACTCCGAGGTCTACAAGCTCGTGGAAGCCATGTCGTGGGAGAACGGGCGCCTGCCGACTCCCGGCCGCGACCGCGAGATCACCGAGCTGACCGCGTTGTTCGCCGGAGCGCAGGCGGCCGACGGCTACCTGCACACCGCGTTCGGCGGTCCCGGGCAGCGTCCCCGATACAGCGACCTGGCCTGGGGCCACGAGCTGTACTGCACCGGGCACCTGCTGCAGGCGGCCGTCGCGCGGACGCGTACCAGTGGCGGCGACGACTTGCTCGCGGTCGCTCAGCGGGCCGCCGACCACGTCTGCGACACCTTCGGCCCGGACGGCCCGGCCATCGTGTGTGGACACCCGGAGATCGAGCCGGCCCTGGCCGAACTCGCCCGGGTCACCGGCGAACAGCGCTACCTCGACCAGGCCGCGTTGTTCCTGCGCCGCCGCGGCAACCGAAGCCTGCCGCCGCACCAGTTCGGCTGGTCGTACTTCAGCGACGACCAGCCGATCCGCCAGGCGCACACCTTCCGCGGCCACGCCGTCCGCGCGCTCTACCTCGCCATGGGCGCGGTCGACGTGGCGGTCGAGACGGGCGACGACGAACTGCTGGGCGCGATCATCGAGCAGTTCGACCACACGCTCGCACGGCGTACGTATCTCACGGGCGGCATGGGCTCGCGGCACGAGGACGAGGCCTTCGGCGAGGACTTCGTGCTCCCGGCCGACCGGGCCTACTCCGAGACCTGCGCCGGCATCGCGGCGATCATGCTCGCCTGGCGGCTGCTGCTGGCCACCGGGCGGCCCCGCTACGCCGACGTCATCGAGCGCGTCCTCTACAACGTGGTCGCGACCTCGCTCGGCGACGACGGCCGATCCTTCTTCTACGCCAACACGCTGCATCAGCGTACGCCGACCGCGGTCGTGCCGGAGGATCAGGAACAGCTCGGCTTCGGCGGCGGTCCCCGCGCGCCCTGGTTCGAGGTGTCCTGCTGCCTCGGCAACACCGCCCGGCTGCTGGCCAGCCTGTCGGCGTACTTCGCCGCGGTGGCCGGCGACGAGGTCCACGTCTTCCAGTACGCCGACGCCGAAGTGCGTACGCGGCTGGCCGATGGGCGGCCGGTGGGCTTGTCGATGACGACGGCGTACCCGGACAGCGGGGGCGTCCGGATCCGCGTCACCGAGACGTCCGGCGGCGAGTGGGGTGTGGCACTGCGGCTGCCGGACTGGGCCGGTGACGGGGCGACCGTCACGGTCAACGGGCAGCCGCAGCCCGTCT
>JABFYB010000609.1 GCA_013361475.1 Hamadaea sp. | reverse complement strand
TGGTCGAGGGCGCCGCTGGCCGCGTCGGCCGCGTCGTTCCAGCCCTCGAAGGCGGCCAGCGCCACCGGGTTGCGCAGGGTCGGCAGTCCGTCGAACTCGCTCACCCCTACACCCTAGTCCGCGGGACCGACGCGGCACCGTTCTCACAACCCGGGAGCCGGGCCGTGTCCGAAGGGTCGTCTGCCCGATTGGCTAGGCTTGCCGGGTGACCAACGCCTTCCTCGCTGCTCTTCGTGATCGGATTCTCATCGCCGACGGTGCGATGGGGACCATGCTGCAGGCGGCCAATCCGACCATGGACGACTTCTCCGGGTTCGAGGGCTGCAACGAGGTCCTCAACGTGACCCGGCCCGACATCGTCCGGTCGGTGCACGAGGCGTACTTCGCGGCGGGCTCGGACTGCGTCGAGACGAACACCTTCGGCGCCAACTTCGCGGCGTTGGGCGAATACGGGATCAGCGAGCGGATCTACGAGTACTCGCTGACCGGGGCGCAGATCGCGAAGGAGGTGGCGCACGGGTTCAGCACCCCTGACCGCCCCCGTTTCGTGATCGGCTCCGTCGGACCGGGCACGAAGCTGCCCACCCTCGGCCACGTGCCCTACGCGACGCTGCGGGACGCGTACCAGGAGAATGTGCGCGGCCTGGTGGACGGCGGAGCGGACGCGATCCTCGTGGAGACGTGCCAGGACCTGCTGCAGACGAAGGCCGCGGTGATCGGCGCGAAGCGTGCGATCGCGGCGAGCGGGCGTGCGATCGCGCTGGTCTGCCAGGTGACCGTCGAGACCACCGGGACCATGCTCCTGGGCAGTGAGATCGGCGCGGCCCTGACCGCGCTGGAGCCGCTGGGCATCGACTTGATCGGCCTCAACTGCGCGACCGGCCCGGCCGAGATGACCGAGCACCTGCGCTATCTCGCGCAGCACTCGCGGGTGCCGCTGTCGGTGATGCCGAACGCGGGCCTGCCCGAGCTGACGGCCGACGGCGCGCGCTATCCGCTGACCCCGGCGGAGTTGACCGAGGCGCTGGGCCGGTTCGTCAACGACTACGGCGCGCGGCTGATCGGCGGCTGCTGCGGCACGACCCCGGCGCACCTGGCCGCGGTCGTCGACGAGCTGCACGGCACGGCGCCGGCCGAGCGCGGCCCCCAGCCGGAGGCCGGCCTGGCCAGCCTCTACCACCACGTGCCGTTCCAGCAGGACGCGAGCGTGCTGATGGTGGGGGAGCGGACCAACGCGAACGGCTCGAAGGCGTTCCGTGAGGCGATGCTCGCCGGTGACTACAACGCGTGCATCGAGATCGCGCGGCAGCAGGCCCGCGACGGCTCCCACCTGCTGGACCTGTGTGTCGACTACGTCGGCCGGGACGGTGCGGTGGACATGCGGGAGCTGGCGGGCCGGTTCGCCACCGCGTCGACCCTGCCGATCATGCTCGACTCGACCGAGCCCGCGGTGCTCGAGGCGGGTCTGGAGATGCTCGGCGGCCGGTCGATCATCAACTCGGTGAACTTCGAGGACGGCGACGGCCCCACCTCCCGCTACGCGCGGGTCATGCCGGTCGTCCAGGAGCACGGCGCGGCGGTCGTCGCGCTGACCATCGACGAGGAGGGCCAGGCGCGTACGCGGGACTGGAAGGTCCGCATCGCGTCGCGGCTGATCGACGACCTGACCGGCCGCTGGGGACTGCGGCGCGAGGACATCTTCATCGACGCGCTCACCTTCCCGATCGCGACCGGGCAGGAGGAGACCCGACGCGACGGCATCGAGACGATCGACGCCATCAAGGAGATCGCCTCGTTGTATCCGGGCGTCAACTTCACGCTGGGCATCTCGAACGTGTCGTTCGGCCTCAACCCGGCCGCGCGGCAGGTGCTGAACTCGGTGTTCCTGCACGAGTGCCAGCAGGCCGGGCTGACCAGCGCGATCGTGCACGCCTCGAAGATCCTGCCGATCGCCCGCATCCCGGAGGAGCAGCTCCAGGTCGCACTGGACCTCGTCTACGACCGCCGCCGCTTCGCCGCCGACGGTTCGGTGGAGTACGACCCGCTCCAGCGCTACATCGACCTGTTCGAGGGAGTGGACGCCGCTTCGGCCCGCGCTACCCGCGCTGAGGAGCTGGCGGCGCTGCCGCTGGAGGAGCGCCTGCAGCGGCGGATCGTCGACGGCGAGCGCAACGGCCTGGAGGCCGACCTCGACGCCGCGCTGGCGAACAAGTCCGCATTGGACATCGTCAACGAGATCCTGCTCGAAGGCATGAAGACCGTCGGCGACCTGTTCGGCTCCGGCCAGATGCAGCTGCCGTTCGTGTTGCAGTCCGCCGAGGTCATGAAGAACGCGGTGGCGTACCTGGAACCGCACATGGAGAAGTCGGACTCGTCCGGCAAGGGCACCATCGTGCTCGCGACCGTGCGCGGCGACGTCCACGACATCGGCAAGAACCTGGTCGACATCATCCTGTCCAACAACGGCTACACGGTGGTCAACCTCGGCATCAAGCAGCCGATCAACGCCATCCTCGACGCCGCCGAACAGCACGACGCCGACGTCATCGGCATGTCGGGCCTGCTGGTCAAGAGCACGGTCATCATGAAGGAGAACCTTGCCGAGATGCTCGCCCGCGGCCTGCACAGCCGCTGGCCGGTCATGCTCGGCGGGGCCGCGCTGACCCGCTCCTACGTCGAGGACGACCTGCGCGACCTGTTCGACGGCGGCGAAGTCCACTACGCCCGGGACGCCTTCGAAGGGCTCGCCCTCATGGACCGGGTGATGACCGCCAAGCGTACGGGGACGGCCATCGTGGACCCGGCCCGCGAAGCCGCGCTGGCGGCCCGCCGGGAACGCCGGGCCAAGCACCGCGCGGTCGTCACGGCCGACCTGCCCGCCCTCGACGACGACACGGTACGCAGTGACGTCGCGACCGACGTGGACGTCCCGAAGCCGCCGTTCTTCGGCACCCGGATCGTCAAAGGCATCCCGGTCGCCGACTACGCGTCCATGCTGGACGAACGAGCACTGTTCCTCGGCCAGTGGGGCCTGCGGGGCGCCCGAGCCGGCCAAGGACCCTCCTACGAGGAACTCGTCGAGACCGAAGGCCGGCCCCGGCTGCGCTACTGGCTCGAACGCTTCGCCACCGAACAGGTCCTGGAATCGGCCGTCGTATACGGCTACTTCCCGGCGTACTCGGAAGGCAACGACCTGATCGTGCTGGACGAGAACGGGCACAGCGAACGCGCCCGCTTCACGTTCCCGCGCCAGCGCCAAGAACGCCGCCTGTGCCTAGCCGACTTCTTCCGCCCGCGCGACCTGGGCCTCGACGTCCTGGCCCTGCAACTCGTGACGGTCGGCCACACCATCAGCGAGTACGCCAACAAGCTGTTCGCCGGCAACCAGTACCGCGACTACCTCGAAGTCCACGGCCTGTCCGTCCAGCTGACCGAAGCGCTCGCCGAATACTGGCACTCGCGAGTGCGCTCCGAACTCGTGCTGCCCTCCGGCGACACAGTCGGCACGTCCGACCCGGCCGACCTCGCGGGCATCCTGCGCAACGACTACCGCGGCTGCCGGTACGCCTTCGGCTACCCCGCCTGCCCCGACCTCGAAGACCGCGCCAAGATCGTGTCGCTTCTGGACGCGGGGCGGATCGGGGTCGAGCTTTCGGAAGAGTTCCAGCTGCACCCGGAGCAGGCGACGGACGCGATCATCGTGCACCATCCGGAGGCGAACTACTACAACGCCAAGTGACGGTTTCGGCTGGTCTGACCTGTGGTTTTGGGTTTGGCCGTCCGAGCGCCCGTGCCCGCGCAAGATAACCGATGGGTAGCCCGTCCCACCTAGCATCGAGAGCCATGACATCCGTGATCGTGACTGTCGGCTTGGCGTTCGTGGGTTACCTCATGACGTACTTGAACGGCCTTCGCTTGGCGCAAAGGCAGGCCCGACTTGCCCGTATCAACCAGCAGTTGAGCGACCTCTACGGACCGCTGTTCGCCCTCATCGAGGCGAATCTGCGGATCTATGACGCCTTTCTCGCGAAGCATGGACGACCCGACGGACGGTCCCCATTCGACGGCGAAGCACCGGCGACGGAAGAGGCGCTTGCCGGGTGGCGCACCTGGGCCACCACGGCCTTCATCCCGAACATCCGAGCCATGCGGGACGTGGTCGTCGCCAGGGCCGATCTCCTGATCGAGGAGCAGATGCCGGCTGTGCTACTCCAGCTATGCGCGCACGTCTCCGGCTACGAGATCACAGCCGGGCGGTGGGCCGAGGGAGACTACGACGAGCGGACATCCGTCGTCGCGTGGCCGGGCAAGGAACTGAGGCTATACATCAGCGAGCGATTCACCCACCTGAAGAGCGAGCAAGCCCGTCTGCTGGGCGGCGCGCCAAGCCTCGGTAAGCGAACCGGCCGGTTCAATATGTCGAGCGCCGGATGATGCGTGACGGATCTGTGTCGGATGGTCCGGGACACTTCCGGCTAGATGATCATGGGTTTGGTGCTGAGACGCGCTCAAAGGTAATCGAAGAATCTCGTCCACCAGGAGTCCAGGGAGTGGCCGAGGGACGTCGGGCCTGCTGCGCCGTCATAATCCCGCCAGAGGGGCTCCTCGGGAATGAGGGTGTAGCCCAGATCGGCCAGGGCAGTGCCGACCCGACGGCGGTCGGCCGGGTGCAGAAGCTGTGCCGTCTCGGCGTCGGTCCAGACTCCGGGGTTGTCGACGGCGAGCACGGCCAGTCCGCCGAAGTTGCTGACCAGGACCACGAGCGGACGCCTCGTCGCTGTGGACGTGGCGAGGATGTCGATGCGGCCATGCAGGCTGGCGTCCTCGACGTG
>JABFYB010000228.1 GCA_013361475.1 Hamadaea sp. | reverse complement strand
TGGTGGGCGATACTGGGATCGAACCAGTGACCTCTTCGGTGTGAACGAAGCGCTCTCCCGCTGAGCTAATCGCCCGGGACGGGTTCAGACTGTACCTGATCCGGCGGGCCGCGCGCATCTCGGTATCCCGTGTCGCCTCTCACGGAGTTTCGGCGTGCCGGATGGAGACCCCGAGTCGATCACGAACTTGGGGGAGCGATCATGGTGTTCCGGGCACCGACACACCGTCGAGCACGACCATTAGTTCATGATCGGCGGAAAGGGGGCCGGCGGGAGGGAACGGGGGGGTGGCGCTGAGGGTGGGGGATATCCTATGGTGTCGATAGGAATTATAGGTAAAGGGGCGCGTCATGGCCGTAGCGGTGGTCGTCGGAGGCGGGTTCAGTGGCGTCGTCGCTGCTCGGGAGCTGGTCCGGACGGGTTGGTCCGTGATCATGGCCGACCCGCAGGCGCGACCGGGCCGTGGGGTGGCGTACTCGACGGCGGCGCGCTGGCATTTGCTGAATTCGCCGGTTTCGGCGATGAGCGTCGACCCGGATCGGCCCGAGGACTTTCTGGAGTGGTGCCGTCGCCGGGATCCGCATACCGAGGGTAGCGATTTCGTCGCGCGGGGGTGGTACGGCGACTACTTGACTGAGGCGTTGCGGGCGGTCGACGAGGTCGCTCCGGGGAAGCTCACTGTGCATCGCGGCACCGTCAGCCGCATCTTCGAGGCGTCCCATGCTGGGCTGACTGTGCTGCTCACCGATGGTGTCGTGCTCGCGGCGGACGCGGTCGTGCTGGCGGTCGGCAATCCGGCCCCCAGGCACCCGATCGCGGCCGGCGACGACGTCCGGCGGCTTTCGGCGTACATTCATGATCCCTGGCAGGAGGACGTGCTGGCGGGCGTGGCCGACGGCCCGGTGCTGCTGATCGGGACGGGCCTGACCGCGGTCGACGTGGCCCTGAGCCTCGCCGACCGCGAGATCACCGCGGTGTCGCGCCACGGTCTGTTGCCGCGGGCGCACGCGCCGTCGGTCCGCCGGGAGGTCGCGCCGCCGCCGGCCACGAGTGTGGCCACGCTTCTCCATTGGGTACGCGACCAGGCCGCGACCACGGGGGATTGGCGCGGTGTGATGGACGGACTGCGACCGCACTGGGACCGGATGTGGCGTCGCCTGCCGGAGCATGAGCAGCGGCGCTTCCTGCGGCACGTGGCGCGGTATTGGGAGGTGCACCGGCACCGGATGGCGCCGCAGGTGGCCGCGTCGATCGAGGCGCGGCGGCGGGACGGGAGTTTCCGGGTCCGTGCGGGGGAGGTGTGCGGCCTGCGGCCGCTGCCGGACGGGCGGATCGAGGCGGTGATCCGGGGCCACGGCGGCATCGACACGAAGGCGTACGCCGCGGTGATCAACTGTACCGGGCCGGGCCGGCTGACCGATCGGGATCCGCTGGTCCGGTCGCTGGTCGCGGACGGGCTGGCCGCACCCGGGCCGCACGAGCTGGGGCTGGCCGTCGACGAGCACGGCACGGTGTCCGGCCGGAGTCATCGGGCGCCCGCGCTGTTCGCGTTGGGCTCGGCCCGGCGCGGCCGGCTGTGGGAGACGACCGCCGCGCCGGAGATCCGCGAACAGGCGCGGGCGCTGGCGTTGCACCTGCTGACGATGGGCATCGACCGCGAGGCGGCCGACCAGACCCGCTAAAGGAGGAGGTCGGCGAGCCGGTCGACCTGATCCAGCCGAGCGGCGGTCGGGTCGAGGTACAGCTCGGTGCAGCCCGCGTCCTCGAACGCGGCCACCGCCGAGCGGATCGCTTCCGGCGTACGCAGGGCTCCGTCGGCGATGATCTTCGCGAAGTCTCCGGTGAAGGCGTAGTAGTGGCTCAGGTACTCCCGGGACTCCTGTTCGGCGTCATCGCCGAGCGAGAAGTAGGCCAGCGTGGCCAGCCGGGGTTCACCGGCGCGCCCGGCATCCGCCCACGCTGTGCGTACTCGCTGGTTGAAGGGCTTGACCTGGTCGGGCCGCGCGCCGCCGGCGGTCCACCCGTCACCCCAGGCGATCACGCGTTCGACGGCCTTGTCGCTGGTGCCGCCGATGAGGACGGGCACCCGCCGGTCGTGGACCGGGACCGGCACGGTCTCGCCGTCCTGCCAGGCTTTCCGCAGGTACGCGAGGCTGTCGTCGAAGACGCGCCCGCGCCGGTTCCACGGCACCCCGGTCAGCTCGTAGTCGTCCTGGCGTCCACCCGGGGCGAGGCCGAGCGTGAGCCGGCCGCCGGAGAGCTGGTCGACGCTGGCCGCGACCTTCGCGAGCAGCGGCGCCGGGTAGAGCGGGGCCAGCAGGATGTTCGTCATCAGTCCGATGTGGGTGGTCGCACCGGCGGCAGCCGCCAGCGTCGTCAGCGAATCGTGGTTGGGGTACGCGATCCGGTCGATCGTGGCCAGCCCGGCGAAGCCGCGTTCCTCGGCCCGGCGCGCCCAGTCGACGAGCAGCCGGCCGGACACTCCCGGGACGGGATTGGGCAGTCCGATGGAGATCTTCATGCCCTCACCGTAACGATCGGACCGTCCGCCGCCCGGGTGCAACTTGCAGGAATACCGCATATGCTTCTCGCGTCGCGTCCCCTCCCGACAGTCGGAGATCGCCCCATGGAACGTCCTCGCTGGGCCCCCGCCGATCTCGACCTCGACCGGCCGAGCGTCGCCCGCGTCTACGACTACTACCTCGGCGGCTCGCACAACTTCGCCGTCGACCGTGAATTCGCCCAGCAGGTCTTCCAGGCCATGCCCAACGTGCCGCAGCTGGCCCGGGAGAATCGGGCGTTCCTGCGGCGCGCCGTGCGGGCGTTGTCGGCGCAGGGCGTCGACCAGTTCATCGACCTCGGGTCCGGCATTCCCACCGTCGGCAACGTCCACGAGGTGGCCCAGGAACTCGACCCGAAGGCCCGCGTGGTCTACGTGGACTGGGATCCGGTGGCGGTCGCGCACGGCCAGGCGATCCTGGAGGACAACGACCGGACCGCCGTCATCGGCGCCGACCTCCGGGACCCGGAGGCGATCTTCGCCGACGAGCGGGTCAAGGCGCTGATCGACCCGGCCCGGCCGACCGCGGTCCTGCTCATCGCGGTGCTGCACTTCGTTCCGGACGAGCAGCAGCCGATCGAGCTGATCGCGCGGATCGCCGGCCAGCTCGCGCCGGGGAGCCACGTGGCGATCTCGCACGCCAGCCCGGACCGGCAGGCGGCACAGCTCGGTCAGGCGGCGAACCTGTATCAGAAGACCGCCAGCCCGGTCACGATGCGGTCGCAGCCGGAGATCGCGGCGTTGTTCGGCGACCTCGACCTCGTCGACCCCGGCGTCGTGCAGACGCCGTTGTGGCGGCCGGACGCCCCGGACGAGCTCGGGCCGGAGGCGTACGAGTATCCCGGGTTCGCGGGCGTCGGCCGGGTCTCCTGACGGCCTGGGCGCCAGATCATGGAACCGCCGGATCCGTCCGAGGTCGCCGGGGCGTGGACCGACGCCATCGCCGAGACCAGCTATGTCGTGATCGGACGGACCGCCCTGGCGGCCCGGCTGACCAGCCGGGTGGAGGAGATCCTCACCCTGCTCGACGCGGCCGGCGACGACCTCGGCCCGGCCCGTTCGATCGGCGCCGCCCTGGTCTCCTCGCACTTCACCGACGTCGGGGCGATCACCGGGACGCTGCGCGCGCTCGGCGACCGGCTGTCGGCGTACGCCGCGAGTGTGCACAAGGACGATCGGTTGCGCCGGGTGCTGGCCGAGCTGGCCGGCGGGTACGCCGAAGCGCTGCGCGAACGCACCCTGGCCGAGCAGGAGCGCATCCACATCGCGTCGATGCAGGCGAGGGCGGCCGCTGAACAGGCGCGCTGGGAGAGCGAGGCGCGTTTCCAGGCGGTCTTCGCCGACGCCGCGATCGGCATCGGGATCGGCGACCTGCGCGGCCGGATCATGGAGGTCAACCAGTCGCTGTCGGAGATGCTCGGGTACAGCATCGACGAGTTGCGGCAGTTGTCGGCGAGCGACTTCGCCCACCCGTCCGACGATCCGGCGGTCTGGACCGACCTGGCCCACCTGTTCAGCGGCGACTCCGACCACTTCCGTACGCAGAAGGCGTACTACCGGCGCGACGGCGAGGAGATCTGGACGGAGCTGGCCGTCTCGCTGATCCGGGCGCAGGACGGCTCTCCCCGGTTCGCCGTCGGGATGGTGCAGGACATCACCGAGCAGCATCGGCTGCTGACCGAGCTGGCGTACCAGGCGACCCATGATCCGCTGACCGGCCTGCCCAACCGCACGGTGTTCTTCGAACGGCTCGCCGCCGCCCTGTCCGACACGCGCCCGGACGCCCGCGTCGGCGTGTGTTATCTGGACCTCGACGGCTTCAAGATGATCAACGACACGCTGGGCCACGACGCCGGCGACGAGCTGCTGCGGTCGGTCGCCGAGCGGTTGCACGGCAGCCTGTCCGGGCCGGGCCGGCTGGTCGCGCGGATGGGCGGCGACGAGTTCGTGCTCCTCGTCGAGAAGTCGCCCGGGGAGGCCGACCTCGTCCGCCTCGCCGACCAGGCGCTGGCCGTCGTGCGGGAACCGGTCGTCCTCGGCGGGCACACGCTCAGCGTGGCGGCCAGCGTCGGCGTCGTCGACCGCCGCGCCGCCGGGACCACCGCCGCGGAGCTGATGAAGGCCGCCGACACCACCCTCTACTGGGCCAAGAGCGACGGACGCGACCGGTCGGCCGTGTTCGACCATCATCGGCACGCGCAGGCCGTCAGCCGCTATCGACTGTCCGCCCAGATGCCGGCCGCGCTGGACGCCGAGCAGTTCTTCCTCGACTACCAGCCGCTCGTCGACCTCAACGACGGCGTACCGGCCGGGGTGGAGGCGCTGGTCCGCTGGCAGCACCCCGAGCACGGGCTGCTCGGGCCGGACCGGTTCGTCGAGATGGCCGAACAGAGCGGGCTGATCGTCCGGCTCGGTCACTGGGTGCTGCGGGAGGCGTGCGCGCAGGCGGACCGGTGGCGCCGGGAGCATCCGGACTGGCAGCCGCTGATCAGCGTCAACCTGTCGCCGCGTCAGGTCGCCGAACCCGGCCTGGTCGACGACCTGCGCCGGATCCTCGACGAGACCGGCATGGATCCCGGCGCGCTGCAACTGGAACTGACCGAGAGCGCGCTGATGGCGACCAAGGGCGAACCGCTGGCGGTCCTGCACCGGCTCGCCGACCTCGGCGTACGCATCGCGATCGACGACTTCGGCACCGGGTACTCGAATCTGGCGTACCTGAGCAACCTGCCGATCCACGCGCTGAAGCTGGCCGGACCGTTCGTCTCCGCGTTGCGCCGGCCGGCCGGGCCGAGCGCGGCCGACATCGAGATCCTCGCCACGGTCGTCCGCCTGGCGCACACCCTCAAGCTGACGGTCACCGCCGAGGAGGTCGAGACCGCGGCGCAGGCGTCGCTGCTGGCCGGGCTGGATTGCGACCTCGCCCAAGGCTGGCACTTCGGCGCTCCCGGCCCGCCCCAGCACATCAACCGCCTCCTTGCGGTGATGTGAGTACGCTGCTCGGTATGCCCGTGCAGCTGTGGTACGACCCCGTGGAGATCCCCGACGCGCCGCCGCCGGAGCTCAACGCGTCCACCCATCGCAGTCGCCTGGCGCTGGAACGGGTGCTCGCCGATCCCGACGACGACAAGACGTGGGAGGAGCTGGCCGTCACCTACGACGAGATGGCTCCGGAGTGGACGGAGTGGGCCCAGGAGCAGCCCTGGTACGCCGCCGGGGTGGCGGCCGGGTTGCAGCACGCCCGCCCGGCCGGCTGGATCGTCGAGATCGGCTGCGGCACCGGCCAGGCGACCGAGCTGCTCGCCCGGGTCGGGCCGCCGGTCGTGGCCACCGACGTCAACGTCTCCATGCTGTCGGGCGCGCCCGCGCTGGAGCACGTCACCTACGTCGCGGCCGACGTACGCCGGATGCCGTTCCGGGACGGGTCGGTGCCGCTCCTGGTCAGTTTGAACGGCGTACCGGACTTCCGGGAGTTCGACCGGATCCTCGGCGTCGGCGGCCAGCTGCTGTGGTGCACCTCCTTCGGTCCGGGCACCCCGCTGTATCTACCGCCCGATCGGGTTGCGGATATGCTCGGTCCCGATTGGACGGCCGAGGCGGGACACGCAGGTCACGGCGACTGGATCCTGGCCGTCCGCATCCGCTGACCACGGACCTGGGGAGGGGCGCGCGTTGCGCATCGTCGAGATCGGGACTTTCCTGCTGCCCGTACGCTTCTCGCTGGGCGCGCTGATGAAGCCGGGCGGCCGCGAGCATCTGGCCGACATGCTGCGCAGCGGCCTCACCGAGTTCCAGTCGGACGCCGCGGTCGACGACGCCGACCTCTTCTTCGACGTGGTCGGCTCGGTGTACCAGCGGATGGAGACCATGGTCTTCTCGGGGGCCACCCAGGTCCAGGGCACACCGGTCCGGCTCTACGTGAGCAGCCTGGCCATCGCCTTCGTGGTCATCGAACTGGACCTGCCCGACGACATCTCGCTCGACCTCGACGTCCCGGAGGACTGCGACCGGTTCAAGCAGTACGAGGATCCGGTCACCCGGCTGGTCGAGCCGATGATCTCGCAGTGGAGCGCCCGGATCGCCGAGGTCGTCGAGCCGTCGCTGCTGCGGCCGCTGCCGCCGTCGGCGATGGACAGCGGCACGCTGCTGTGGTGGCACCGGCTGTGCGTGGACGCCCCGCCCGGCGTCGAGTTCCCCAACGCCCGCTGGTACGGCGTACCGGTGGAACTGGCGCATGGCGCGACGGTCCACGTCGGCCTCGGCATGACCAACGTGCACACCATGGGCCGGCCGGGCCTCGTGCACGAGGTGGTCGAGGGCCTGATGGTGGCCACCCAGGAGTGGATCGTGGTGGACGAGGCCAAGCGGCACATCGCCGACCACCTCGTCGGGCTTAGCCAGGCCGACGAGCACAGCCTGATCACCGTGGACTCCCAATACGTCGACGTCCTGTCGCTCACCGAGGACGTCACGATGCGCAACCTGCTGCTGGGGCAGGAGGGCCGCTACCTGACCACCGGACGGCTGCGCGTACGCCAGGCCGCCGCCCAGGCGTGGAGCACCACCGCCGAGGCCGAGACGCTGGAGGAGCGCACAGCCGCCCTGCGCGACCTGTTCAGCCTGCACCGCGAACGCATCTTCAACGACCGGGACGAGCGGCGTAACCGGCTGATCTTCGTCTTCACGGCGATCACCCTGATCCAGTCGATCCTGGTCTGGTACGACTTCCTCACCGAGCCGAACACCACGGCGAGTGGGACGCCGCGGCCGGAGATCGCCGTCGTCGTCCTACTGCTGACCGTCATCTCGGTGGTCGGCGCGCTGCTGACCCGGCCCAAGGGCCGCGATCGGCGGCGGTTCCGGCGGCCGTCCATCCCGCGCCCGCGCCAGGCTCCTGTCAGTGCGCCGAGGCGGACTCCGCACGACGTCGACTGAGGTGCTCGCGCGCCTCGGCGACGAAGGCGTCCGGGTCGTCCGCGTTGACGCGGATCTCCGTGACCGGCTCGCTGTCACCGGACGGCAGGCGTACCACTCGGGGCTCGGCGAGAACGAGGTCGACGGCGGTCTGGCTGCCCACGGCCACGCTCAGCGCGGACCCGGCGCTGGTCTGATCGAAGTGGACGGTCTTGGAGGTCTGCAGCGGACGCTTGTTCGCGCGGACCTCCGCGATCGCGTCCCACGGCACGAAGAAGTCGATGTTCAGTCCATACCGGACGGTGATGCCGTCCTCGCCGATCGCGTGCGTGTTGACATACATGCTCGCGAGCAATCCGACCATCCAGGTCACACCCCACGCGCCCAGCACCAGCATCGCGATCCGCACGCCGTGCCAGGGCAGCAACAGGTCCGCGATCGGAATCTCCACAGCGGACAGCACGATGAACGTCCAGATGATCGGCACGACCGGCGCGGCGTAGCGGAACGGCCGCCCGCCCCGGGGCGGGCGACGCGCGATCCAGCGGCCCAGGGCCAGCCACATTCTCAGCTCGTACGCGATCAGTCGCTTCACGACGCCTCCCAGGTCTGCGTGGCCAGCCCGTGCTTGAACCGTTCGAGGACCTCGGCGAGCCCGGCGGTGAACTCCTCGAAGCGCTTGCCGTCCATGTCGCCGAAGAGCAGCTCGGCGAACTGCTCTTGACCCTTGACGAGGGCGGCGGCCGTTCGCGAGCCCTGCTCAGTGAAGGTCACGAGGAACGCCCGCCGATCTGACGGGTGCGGTTCACGCGTCACGAATCCGGTCGTGACGAGCCCGTCGATCAAGCCCGTCACGGTACGCGCGCTGACCTTGAGCCGCTCGGCGAGCTGCCGCTGGCTCATCGGACCGTGCGCGGCCAGCTCCCAGAGGACGTGCGTCCGCGACGTGGTCAGGCCAGCGCGCGCGAGGCTGGTCGTCATGTCCTCGTTCAGCAGCACCGAGAACTCGATCAACTGGTTCAGTGCCTCGTGATGTCGATTCATAATGACGCAGATTCATAGTGAGTCACGCTCACGATAATAGCATGCCTCGCGGGCTCTGGGCGACGCTGGGACGGCGATGCTCAGGTGGCGCGGAGCCGAGCGTCCAGGCGCTCGCGGAACGACCGCTTCGCGAGCGCGGCCGCGAGGTCGGCCACCACCTGGGTGACCGGATAGGGGACCTCCGCCTCCAGCTCGGCCAAGGCCTCCTCGGTCGCGCGCCACTCCGCCTCCAGCAGCGGGATCACCGCCCGGCCACGGTCGCTCAGCTGGACCCGGCGCGTACGCCCGTCGGGGTTGTCCGCGTCGGCGACGAACCCGGCGGAGCGCATCGCGGCGACCGTCTGACTCATCGCCGAATGGGTCACCTCGACCGATTCGGCCAGCTCGCGGACGGTCATCGCACCGCGCCGGCCGAGGTGGATCAGCGGCCCGACGAAGCGCGTCCGCATCCCGTCCACCCCGGCGTCCACGTAGATCGACGCGATCTGCTGATCGACGCCCTCCAGCAGCAGTCGCAGCGGCCGCCAGCGGCTCTCCAGCTCGGTCATGGCCTCAAGTCTGCGCCACTGGTCGCCCGGAGCCGGGGCTCGGCGGCCAGATCGGCGCGGCGGACGGCGTACGCGATCGACTGTCCCGACGGCGTGGCCGTGTTGCTCAAACAGACCAGCCACTGAACTCCGGTCAGGCATTGATCGACCGGGGTCAGCCACATCAGCGGCCGTACGCGTGGCGCCGGATCCGTGAGGTCGAGCTGCCCCACCCACCCACGCCGAACCGGGGTCGGGGCACTGTAGACCAGGGTGTGGTCCTCGTCGCCGCCGACCACCCGCCAGATCCCGATCTGGCCGGTCTGGAACCGGTCGACCAGGGACAGCTGTTGAGCGCTGCGTGCCGTGATGTCCTGGCCCGTACGCAGATCGAACCGTCGCGGAGTGGGATCCGGCCCCCAGGAGCAGACCTCGTCCGGGCTGCACGGCGACAGGTCGCTCTGCGGGATCGCCATCGTCCACAGTTGAGTGAGTCCGCCGTCTAGATCGAAGAAGGTGATGTGCCTGTCGACGCCGGGGTCGCCGGTCGGGGTGACCGGCCCGTAGCGGACGCCGAGGACCCCGTTCCAGGCCAGCGACAGATCGCCGCCCGGCGGGACGTGCGCCGTATGCGTCACGGCACCGGTCGCGAGGTCCACCAGCGTCACCGTGCCGTCCTTGGCCAGCTCGATCAAGCCGTCGGCGTAACCGCCGTAGAGGCTGTTCCGAGGTCGCCAGCCGAGTTGCCAGCTCCCCTCCGGCTGGAGCGGACGCGACCACCGCGTGGTTCCGCCGACCGCCTCGACCGCCTCCAGACGCCCCGGCTGACCAGGGGGCCGGATGAGCGCCACCTTCCGGTCGGCCGCGCTGTAAAGGCTGCCGCGGCGAGTCCAGCGGACCTCACCGGTGTCGACGGCGTACGCCGTGACGACGCTCGCCGCGAGGTTGGCGTCCAGCTGTTCCTGCGTCGGGTTCTGCGGGTCGAGCAACTGAGGCGAGGTGCTCACCAGCACCGCGTCGCCCAGATCCTCGAGACCCTCCAGCGAATTGGCCAGCGACCTGGCCCAGCGGATGCCACCCGTGGTCAAGTCGTACGCCGTGATCCCGGACGACGACCCCCAATGGAACGCCAGCAGGGTGTCCCCGAAGATCTGGTAGCCGTCCTGAGACGAGAGCCCGCCGATGCTCCTGACCGGCACCTCCGGACGGGCGGGCGCCGCCGCGCCGAGCAAGGCGAGGCAGACCACGGCGGCGGCGAGCGCGGCCAGCGGCCTGCGTACGCCCCACTCGCGCAGCCAGGGCGGGGCGGGCGGCGGCCCCGGCTCGTGGTCCTCGGGTACGCCCAGCTCGATCACGGTCACACCTTGCCGACGCTTCTCGCCGCCATCTGGTTGCACTCCGTCCTCCTCACGCGCTGCCCTCTTGCGCGCCGGCCCGTTAGCGCTGGATCACGGTTCTCGGTCGAATCATGGACCAAGATTCGACCGAGAACCCTGATCTCGCGGCACCGCAGCGCGCCGAGCGGCGGAGCCGGGGCGGCGCCAGGCAGCGGGGGCACGGGGATCCGTCGCCGGGGTTGCGCGGGATCCGGGGGAGGCCGGATCATGTGGCGGTGACGGAGGACCGGCTCGGCGGGACGCTGCAACCGGCCTTCGCGCTCTGGTCCGCCGCGACCGTCCTGGGTGGAGCGATCCTGCTCCCGGCGGCTCGGTCGGCGACCTGGACGGCGACCGCGACCGCCGGTCTGGCCGTCGTCGTGGCACTCTTGCTTGCTTGGTGGGGCCGCCGGCGTACGGGGAGCGGGCCGGTGACGGCGTTGCTCGCGGCGGCCGGCGCGTGGGCCGCACTCGCCGGGTGGCTCAGCACCGTTCTGCTCGACCGGGTTCCGGTCGTCGCCGTGGCGGCCGCCATCGTCTGCGCCGCTGGAATCGTGACGATCGCGAGTCGTCTGCTCGGGGTCGGTCGTCCGCTCGCGACCGCGCTCCTCGTCGCCGCGATGGTTGCGGCAGTGGTGGCGGTTTGGGTGGCGCTCGGCTCCGATGTCCGGCAACCGCTGCGGATCGTGCCGGTGCTCGTCGTCCTCGGCGTCGGCTTGTTGCCCCGGTTCGCCCTCGGCGCGGGCGGCCTGGCGGAGGCGTCCTTCCGGCTGCGGGCCGCCGCGCAGTCCGTCCCGCCGGAGCAGGTCGACCGGTCGCTGCGCATCGCCGAGGAGCATCTCCTCGGCGGGCTCACCGGTCTGGCGGCCGGGGCCGGGGTCTGCGGCGCCGTCCTGATCGGCACCGGCGACTACCGCGACATCGCGCTCGCCTTCGGACTGGCGCTGCTGCTGTGGCTGCGCTCCCGGCTGTTCGAGCGAACCGGTCAGCAGCTGCCGTTGCGGCTGGCGAGCGGCGCGATCCTGCTGTCCGGCGCGATACGCGTACTGCTGCTGGGCTGGGCCTGGGTGTTGCCGGCCGCGCTCGGCGCGGTGCTGGTGCTCACGATGGCGTTCGGGGCTCGCCGCGTACGCCGTGTCGGGCGCAGCCGCCTGCTTCGCGTGGCGGAGATCCTCGTCGCGGCGGCCACCGTGGCAGTCCTGGTCGCGGCGACCGGGCTCGCCGAGCTGGCCGACCCCCTGGCAAAGCCATGAAGCGACCACCCGTGAAGCGACACCCCGTGAAGCGCCGACCGTGAAGTGGTTCACCGATCCCGACGAGGTCGCCGAGGAACGGGCGGCGGCGGCCGCGCTCCGGCGTCTCCCGGCGGGCGGCCGCGTCGTGGCGGTCTGCTCGGGTGCGGGCGGAGTCGGGGCGACGTCGGTCTGTGCCGGGATCGGCGCGACCCTGGCCGCGTTGTGGCCCGGCCGGATCGCGTACGCGGGCCTGCTCGCCGCTCCGCCGATCGCGGGCGTGCAGGTGGCGGCGGAGACGATGTGGACGGACCAGGTGACGCTGGAGGCGGTCGAGGATCTGCGCGACCGGCACAGCGTGCTCCTGCTGGACCTCGGGGTCCACGCCAGCCGTACCACCCGGGTGCTTTTGTCCACAGCAGACCGGATTCTGGTTGTGACCGATGAGGACGGTCGAGGTGAGGAGAAGGCGATGGCGCGGGTGGCCACCGCCGCGCCGGCGACGAAACGGGCCGTGGCCGGCCGGAGTGGACAGTCGACCACCGATCGCTTCGTCATCCCCTCCGACAAGGCGTTTGTGCAGCTCGACAGCGATCTGTTGGAACGGGCGAAGCCCGCCACGTGCCGTGCCCTGTTGCGGTTGGCCGCTTGGTGCGTATAGCGCGCGAAACAACTGCGCGATACGCTGACGTCGCTTGTGGTGGGTGCGGCGGATCCACATTCTTCGAATGACATCAGACCGTGGAGGCACCGGGACGATGAAGATGCGGCTGCGGCACCTGACAAGGCTCGGAAAGGTTTACCCCGCGGGGATCGTGCTCGCCTTGGTGGCGGCCCTCGGAACTACCGTCTTCGCTCTCGGCGTGACGGGCCAGCAGCCCGCGATCGCCGACGGCGCGTCGTGGTTGTGGAGCAAGCAGGTCGGCGAGGCGTCGCAGGTCAACGCCGTCTCCGGCACTGTGTCGCTGCGCCAGCCGATGATCGACGCGCAGGGCCACCAGGTCCGGGTCACGCAGAGCGACCACTTCGTGATCCTCCACGACCTCTTCACCGGGCGGGTCACCTCGATCGACCTGACCAGGATGGGCTTCTCCGGTTCGCTCGACCTGGGCACGGCCGAGGACACGGCGGTCCTCCTCGACGGCGCGACGGCGATCGTCGTCGACCGGACGCGTGGCCTGGTCCGCCCGGTGGACGCCGGCAGCCTGCAGGCGATCGGCGACCAGGTACGCCTCTCCGGCTCGCTGGTCGGCGGCGCGTTCGACAAGGCGGGCCGATTGTGGCTCGGCGTGCCCAGCCAGGGCGTCGCGATCGCGCTGGTCGTCAAGGATCGGCAGATCGCGGTGGTGCGGACCGAGGCGGTCTCCACCCCTGGGCACGAGCAGGCGCTGACCGTGCTCGACCAGGGCTCGCTCGTCGTCGATCGCGGCAGCGATCAGATCGCGGTCGTCGGCGAGTCGCCGACCCGGAAGATCACCTCACCCGTCTCCCTCGCGGGCGCGGTCCTGCCCGCGCGGACGATCGGTTCGGCGGTGGCGATCACGCTGCCCACCGAGAAGAAGATCGTGACCATCGCCGACGTCGCCAAGGGTGGCCCGGTCGCGACGATGTCGCTGACTCCGGCCGAGGCCCAGGCGGCGACCACGCAGCCCGCCGTCAGCTTCGCGGGCAAGGTCTACATCCCCGATCAGACGACCGGAGCCGTCCGCGTCGTGACGCCGTCCGGCCAACCCGCCGGGACGATCCAGGTCGGCTCCGCGCAGACCGCCGTCGAACTCGAGGTACGCGAGCAGCACCTGTTCATCAACGCGCCCGACACGACCACGGCCGTCATGGTGGACGAGGACGGCAAGACGTCCAAGGTGGACAAGTACGACCCGGTCCCGGAGACGTCGCCGACGCCCACCCAGCAGCCCTTGCCGACGACGTCGCCGCAGCCGGAGCAGTCGCCGACGGCCAAACCGTCCGACAAGCCCGGTACGCAGCCGACCCGGCGGCCGCCGTCGCCCAAGCCGTCGCCGACCGTGCGGGTCGAGCCGCAGCGCCCGGGGCCGCCGGTGCCGGTGACGGCGCTGGCCGGGGACGGCCGGGTCCGGCTGTCCTGGGGCCGAGCGAAGGCGGGCTCGGCCGCGGTCGAGGCGTACACGGTCACCTGGGAGGAGGGCGGCGGCGGCCGGGTGCAGGTCAGCGGCGCCACGCTGCAGACGACCATCACCGGGCTCACCAACGGCACGTCCTACCGCTTCAAGGTGTGGGCCACGAACTCGGTCGGCGACGGTCCACCCGCCCTGTCCGAGCCGGTGACCCCGGCCGCGGCCGCGCCGCCGGCCACGCCGGCCGCCCCGACCGCGAAACTGGAGACCGACTCCGACGGCTGCTACACCGGCGCCGTGCTGGTCTCCTGGCCGGGTGTCCAGGGTGCCGCCGACTACGTGGTCACGCCGCTCAAGGGCGGAGCGGCCGGGGCGAACCCGCCGCAGACAGTCACCGGGACCGACGCCCGGTTCGCCGGTCTGACCCCGGGCGACAGTTTCACCTTCACCGTCGTCGCGCGGAACTCGGCGGGTGCGGCCAGCGACGCCAGTCCGCAGAGCAACGAGCTGACGGTCCACTACCCGCCGGCCGCGCCCACGAACGTCAAGGGCCGGCAGATCAGCGCGAACCAGTACGTCGTCACCTGGAACGCGGCGGACGGGCACGGGCTGCCCATCACCGGGTACGAGATCCGCGACGAAGACGGCAAGAAGATCGGCGAGACCGGTGGGACGGTGCGTACCGCCACGATCACCAGCGCCACCAAGCTGGACTGGGTCGAGGTGGTGGCCTTCAACGACGACGGCGAGGGTCCGTCCGGCTACGACCAGGTGACGCAGCCCAGCGCGCCGACCATCGCGATCTCGTCGACCAGCGCGACCGAGTCGGAGATCACGGTGAACTTCACCGCCGACGGTGACGGCGCTGCCGCGACCTGCACCTTCACCGCCGGTGGCAAGACGGTGTCCGACTGCTCCTCACCCGCGAAGATCACGGGCCTGTCCGCCGACACGCAGTACACGATCACCGCGAAGATCACGACCTTCGCCGGAGCGGCGACGGACACCGCTTCGCAGAAGACCGACGCCGGCTCGTCGGGGTCGGTGCGGGCCACCGTCAACTGTGAGGACTCCGCCGGCAACCCGGATCCGAACTTCTGCGCCACCGGCGTGCCGGTGTACAACGCCAGCAACGACAACGGCTCGGTCGTCCGCCGGGTGCACGACGGGGACACCTTCCCGGTGGTCTGCAAGGTGCACGGCGAGAACCAGAACGCCGGGCCGTACCACGACAACAAGGAAGGCGACCACTGGCTGAAGCTGACCGACGGCCACTGGATCTCCTGGGTGTGGCTCCACTTCGACAACGGTGACGACGTGGAAGCGATCCCCGACTGTTGACCAGACCCACCGCGCGCGGACTGACGACGGCCGTCTGCTCCGCCGCCCTGCTCGCCGCCGGGCTGCTGCTGGCGTACCGGGAGATGGCGATGCTGGGGGCGGCGGGGCTGGCCGCCTTCGCCCTCAGCTCCCTCTGGGGGCTGTCCCCACCCCGGGTGGTCGTCGACCGGCTCGTCGAGCCGCGCCGCGTACGCCGTGGGGAACCGGCCGTCGCCACCGCCGACGTCGTGGTGCTCGGCCGGTTCCGCCGGTTGCTCACCTTCACCGATCCGGTCCGCGAAGTCGGCGGCGACCGCGACGACCTGCCGTCCGGCCGGGCAGCGGTGCTCGCCAAGCCGGGCATCCCGGCCCGGGTCAGCTTCTCGCTCCCCACCGGCCGCCGGGGCGTGTTCCAGATCGGACCGGTCACCGTCGGACGCGACGATCCGCTCGGGCTCTGGTCGGTGACCCGGCCGGCCGGTCCGGCCGAGACGTTCACGGTGTGGCCGGCCTGGCACCCGCTCACCCGGGGTGCCAACGGCTCCGCCGCCGAGATCGAAGGCGAACGGGAACTGGTCGACGCGGGCAGCATCACCTTCCACGCCCTGCGCGAATACGTTCCCGGCGACGACCTCCGGCACGTCCATTGGCGTACGTCGGCCCGGGCGGGCACGCTCATGGTCCGGACGCACGTCGACGCGGCCGTCGCCCGGCTGGTGCTCGTCCTCGACGACCGGCTGGCGTCCTATCCGGACTCCGACGCGTTCGAGGAGGCGGTCGAGGTGGCCGCGTCGGTCATTGTGTCAACTGTGGATAGTGGGCGGAGCGTGCGGATGATGTTCGCCTCCGGCACCGGGGGAGAGCGTCCGATCGGCCAGACCCAGACCGGCCTCGACCAGCTCGCGGCGGCGCGGCTGACCATCGGCGGCGGCGACGTGGGCGAGCTACGGGCCCGCCTGTCCCTGCATACCTCCGGCGACGCCGTGCTCCTGATCACCGGGACGAAAGCCGACCTCTCCCTGCTCGGGCCGCTCTCGGCGCGGTATCGCAGCGTCGCCGCCGCCGTCGTCGGCCCGACTCCCGACGACCCGCCGAAGTGGGCGGTGTTCGCCCCCGCCGCCGCCCGTCTCGTCAACGCTCTGCAGGATCGGTTGTGGAACGCCTCGTCCTCGCGCTAGCGCTCGCGGTCGCCGGCACCGCGGCGGGTGGGCAGATCGCCGGTCTCTACAACGGACGCGAGGCCCTGCTCGCGATCGCCGGCGCGTCGGTGGCGGCAGCGTTGCTCGGCCTGATTCCCCTCCGCCGCTGGCATCTGCCGACCGCGGCCGCCGGCCTGGTGGCCGTCCTCATCGGACTGAACCGCTGGCTGCCGGGTCCGCTCGACCTCACCGACGCGGTCACCCACGCGGGCGCGCGTCTGCTCACCAGTGCCTCGCCCGTGCCGGCCCGGGCGGACACCCTCATCCTGCCGGTCGCCGCGACCTGGCTCGCCGTCTCGGCCGCGTCCGCGCTGGCTCGCGGCCGTCGTCCGGGTGCGGCGGCGCTGCCGCTGGTGGCGCTGGCAGCGGCGATGCTCGTGCTCGCCGGACCGCAGGCCGGGACGAACTACCGCCGGACCGCGCTGCTCATCGCCGCTCTCGCCCTCCTGCTCGTGGTGGTCCGTCCACTTCCGGCTTATACGCGTAGAGCCGTTCCCCGGCTGCTCCGGCTCGCCTCGGCGGCGCTGGTCGCCGTGGCGCTCGCCGGTGGCACTCTCCTCCTGGCCCCGCCGCTGCTGAGCGGGGTCACCGCGGCCCCGCCGGACCTGCGGGCGTACGTCATCGCGCCGGTGCAGGCGCCGCCGCAGACGCATCCGCTCAGCCTCGTCGGACGCTGGGGCGTACACCCGGAGCAACCGCTGCTGCGGGTCACCGCCGATCGGCCGGTGACCCTGCGCTGGGCGGTGCTGGGCGACTTCGACGGCAAGAGCTGGCTGCCCGCGACGACCTACCGCGCCGCCGGGGGAGACCGCGGTGGCGCGCCCAACCCGGCCGTCGCGGTCGACCAGGTGCACGCCGAGATCACCGTCGCCGAGCTGACCGGCACCTGGCTGCCCGTGCCGGACGGGCTCCGCCGGGTCGAGGGCGTCGCGATCGCGGTCGACGAGGAATCCGGTGCGGTGGCGGTCACCGACGGGCTGCGCCCCGGTCTCGCGTACGCGGTCGACGCGGCCGTCCCGGTCCCGACCCCGGTGCAACTGGCGACGGCGCAACTGCCCCGGTCGGCCAAGTACGACCGGTACCGGGAACTGCCCACCGGCAACACCGGCCGCATCCCGGAATTGGCGTTGACGGCGGCCGGTGACGGCCTGCCATACGCCCAGGCGCTCAAGCTCGCCCGCTGGCTCAAGACGACGTACCGGTTCGATCCCCGGGCCCCGGGCGGCAGCGGCTACCCGAGCATCGTCCGGTTCCTCACGGGGGCGCAGCCCGGCGACGACCGGGGCACCTCCGAGCAGTTCGCCACCGCGTACGCCGTCCTCGCCCGCGCGCTCGGCATCCCGGCCCGGGTGGTGGTCGGATTCCGCGCCGCGACGGGCAACGGTCCGGTGACGGTGACCGCCGCCGACGCCCGAGCCTGGCCGGAGATCTATCTGGACCCGGTCGGCTGGGTCGCGATCGACGTCACCGCGCCGCCGGTGACCAGCACGGCCGCCCCGACGGCGTCGCCGCGCCCGTCGTTGTCGGCCGAACCCGAGGACACCCCGGGCGGCGGCGACGACCCGTCGGCCGCCCCGGACGTGGAGATCATGACGCCGGAGGCGGAACCACCGGGCGGCGTACCGGGATCCTGGCTCTGGCTGGCCTGGACGACGGCACTCTTCCCGCTCGCCTTCGCCGTCGTGGCGCTGCTCCGAGTCCGGCGCACCCGGCTCCGGCTCGCCGGGGCGGACGACGCGGCCCGCGTACGCGGTGCCTGGGCGGAGCTTCGGGACGGCGCCCGGCTGGGCGGCGTACCAATAAGACCACATTGGACAGCGACCGAGGTCGTGGCCGCGGTCAGCGACGCCGTCGCCGTGGAAGCACGTGACGACCTCGTACGCGCGGTGAACCGCGCGGAGTTCGCCGAGGCGGCCGAGGACCTGGCCGCCGAACCGGCCGTCGCCCAGGCCGCGGACCTGATCCACCGAGTACGCCGCAAGGCGACCCGGCGTCGGCGCCTGCTCTGGTGGATCGACCCGCGTCCGCTGTGGTGGCGATGAGCGGCTAGCGCGCCGCCTCGGCGAGATCGCGTAGCAGATCGAGGACGGCGGGCTTGTTGTCCACAGTGTTCGGGAGGTCGGCCTCCGCCGCCGGCACCACCTTGTCCCGCAACAGCGTGACCAGCTCGGCACGGGCTTCGGGACCGTAGTCGTCCAGGCCGAGCCAGCCGAGGTTCTCGTCGACGATCTCCCGCAACCCGGCGGCGACCTCGGCGTCGGCGACATGGTCGGCGAGGTAGCCGACGGTCCAGTCGAACAGCCAGCCCGCCGCGGACCAGCGGAGCTGCGGGGAGACCTCGATGGTCCCGGACATCAGATACCTACCAGGAATGCGCGCGGGCCGAGACTGTTGTCGGCGAGGAACTTCTGCACTGTAGCAATCTGCGCCGAGGTGAACCGGGCGACGTCGATGGGGACACGGTCCGCCTTGGCCAAATGGTCGATGATCCTGGTCTGCAGGTTCGGCCATTGCCGGTCGAAGTACCTGGCGTCGAAGTTGCCGACGGCGTCGTAGGTCAGGCCGGTGGCCGGGTCGACCCAGTCGACGTCGGGATTCGCCGACCGCTCGAGTTCGATGCCGAGCAGCTCCTCGACGCGGCGGGCCGTCTCCGCCTCCGCCGGCCGGAACCGGCCGGTGGCGGGATCCATGCCCAACGCGTGGCGGCGGGCCGCCTCTTCCGCCGCCGATCGGGTGGGCGGCTGCTGGGCCGGTGGCTGCGGCTGGGCGGGCGGCTGCGG